>JAJTBK010000285.1 GCA_021286965.1 Comamonadaceae bacterium
GGTGGGTTGGGGGCGGTTCATGCGCACAGCGTCAGCTCGAAGGCTGCGTCCTCCTGGCTGGCCTGCAGGCGGCCATCGGGCTCCATGCGCATCAGGCGCACAGACACCAGCAGGCGGTTGCCGCTGATCTCGGGTACCAGGCCCAGGCTGGGGTCGATGCGCAGACGCAAGAGCTGGAACGAGCGCCCCTGTGGCAGGTTTTGTTGGAATTGGCCCCCGCTTGCGGCCACACGCTGCGGCACGCCGGCGTCGCGCAGCATCTTGAGGAGCAAATAAATGGATTCGGCCAGCGGCGCCATGGTGCTGGCCCAGGTTTCGAGCGCGCGCTGGCGGTAGGCCGGGTCGCTGTGCTGCCAGGTGTGGTAACCCGGCAGATCAAAACCGCAGGTGCCCCCGGGAATGCCCAGGCGGCTGCGGATGCCCATCAACCAGTCGTTTTCCGTCAGCGCCTGGCCGGCCTTGCCGTTTTGCTGGCTCAGGGCGGTAAAGCAGCGGTCGAGCTGGGCAATGATGGCGTTGAGCGCCGATTCGGAAATCGACGGGTTGCCCCGGTAGCCGTCGAGCAGGTGTTTTTGCCGCTCCAGATCCTTGAGCACGTCGGCCTTGAGGTCGGCGCGCGCCGCCACGTCCATGATCTCGAACAGCGTCACCAGGGCAAAGTGGTGATCCAGTGGATGGGTGCGCGACACCAGTTCGCCGAGCCGGCGAAACAATTGCTCCAGGCGCAAATAGGTTCTCAGCCGTTCGTTGAAAGGATATTCGTAGAGGATCACGCTGCCGGGTTCCTGGGGGGCATTGAAGAAAGCAATCATAGCTGCAACCAGATTGCGATCTGCTCGGCTTGCGCCTCCAATGCGGCCAAAGAGGGCGCTTCGTTGTCGATCACGATGTCCGCCGCCGCCCGGCGCTGCGCCCGGCTGGCCTGGGCGTCGATGATGGCCTGCACCGCGCTGCGCTCCAGGCCGCTGCGCGCCATGGTGCGCTGGATTTGCGTCTCGGCGCTGCAATCGACCACCGCCACGGCATCGAGCCGCTGCGCCCAGTGCCCGGACTCGACCAGCAGCGGAATGTCGAATATCGCCACCTGGCAGCCCTGGGCGGCCGCTTGCGCGGCCTGCGCCGCCGTCGCTTGCCCGACCAAGGGGTGGATGATGGCTTCGAGCTGCTGGCGTGCCTGCGGCTGGGCAAATATCAGGGCGCGCATGGCGGCGCGGTCGAGGGCGCCGCTAGGGGTCATCAGCGCCTCCCCAAATTGGGTGCGAATAGCTGCAATGGCAGCACCGCCGGGGGCAGTGAGCGCACGGGCGTTGGCGTCAGCGTCGATCCAGGCAGCGCCGCGCGCCGCCCACATGCGTGCCAGCGTGCTCTTGCCGCTGCCAATGCCTCCAGTCAGCCCCAGGCGCAGCATGACAGGGCCCCCGGGCTAGAGCCCGAGCAGGGCCAGGAGCCGCTGCATGACGGTTTGGGGGCCAAAGACCAGGGCCGCCAGGCCGGCACCGGCGAGGAAGGGGCCAAACGGGATGTAGCCACCCTCGCGCAGCCCGCTGGAGAATTTCATGGCGATGCCGACGATGGCGCCAATGACCGAGGACAGCAAGATGATGGGCACCAGCGCCTGCCAGCCAAACCAGGCCCCCAGGGCGGCAAAGAGCTTGAAGTCGCCGTAGCCCATGCCTTCCTTGCCGGTGGCGAGCTTGAAGCCCCAGTACACCAGCCACAGCGACAGGTAGCCTGCGGCGGCACCCATGACGGCGGCAAACAGCGGTACCTCGATCCACTGCAGGGCCGATGCCAGCAGGCCGGCCCAGAGCAGGGGCAGCGTCAGGTCGTCGGGCAGCAAAGTGGTGTCCCAATCGATGCCTGCCATGGCGACGATGAGGGCGCAAAACAGGCACCAGGCGGCACCGGTGGCGGTAATTCCCCAGCGCCAGGCGCAAAACGCAAACAGCGCGCCCGTGACGAGCTCGACCAGGGGGTAGCGCAAGCTGATGCGGGCCTTGCAGCCGGCGCAGCGCCCACCCAGAAAAAGGTAGCTCAGAACGGGAATGTTTTCATACCAGGCAATGGCATGGCCGCAATGCGGGCAGGCCGAGCGCGGCCGCGACAGGCTGATGGTGGGTGCAGTGGCCGTTGGTGCCGCTGCGCCCTGCTCGGCAGCGTAATGGGCATATTCCGCTGCCCATTGCTGTTCCAGGATTTTGGGGAGGCGGTGGATGACGACGTTGAGAAAACTGCCGATGAGCAGGCCCAGCAGGCCAGCCAGGGCCATGTCGGCGAACGGGGAAAACATCATCCGACCACTTGGCCCATTTTGAAGATGGGGAGATACATGGCCACCACAAGGCCGCCAATCAAGGTCCCGAGGAAAACAATGATGATGGGCTCTAGCAAGCTGGACAGACCCGCCACCATATCATCTACCTCCTCTTCGTAAAAATCTGCTGCTTTCCCTAGCATGTGGTCGATGGAGCCAGACTCTTCGCCAATCGCACACATTTGTATCACCATGACAGGGAATACATTGGCATTTCCCATGGCGGCGGTCAGGCTGGTGCCAGTAGAAACTTCTTGTTGGATTTTGTCGGTGGCAAGGGCGTACACCGCATTTCCGGCAGCACCGCCGACGGAATCAAGGGCTTCCACCAGTGGAACACCGGCTGCGAACATAGTGGAGAGGGTGCGGGTCCAGCGTGCAATAGCTGCTTTATTGATCAACTCGCCAAAAACCGGTATGCGCAACAGCCAACGATCCATCATCATTTGCATTTTTTCACTGCGCCGCCATGTTTGCATGAAGAAATAAAATCCGCCACCCAGTACGCCAAAAATTAACCACCACCACTTCACGAAAATTTCGCTGATTCCCATGACGAAAAGTGTAGGAGCCGGCAAGTCTGCTCCAAAATTGGAGAAAACCTCTTTAAACGCCGGTACGACAAAGAGCATGATGACCGTGACGACAATAAACGCAACAATCACGACCGAAATTGGATACATGAGGGCAGATTTTATTTTTGATTTTATTCCTTCAGTTTTTTCCATGTAACTTGCCAGTCGATCCAGTAATGTCTCTAGGATACCGGCCGCCTCTCCTGCCTCTACCAAGTTGCAATAAAGGCTATCGAAATACATGGGGTGCTTGCGAAAGGCAGCATTCAATGAAGTACCCGTCTCGACATCAGTGCGGATATCGTTCAGCAGCTTGGTGACACTGGGGTTGGCGTTGCCGCGCCCGACGATGTCGAACGCCTGTAGCAGCGGCACGCCGGCCTTCATCATGGTCGCCATCTGGCGTGTGAACAGGGCGATGTCCTTGGGCTTGATTTTTTTGCCCGAGCGCATCTTGCGCTTTTTGATCTTGGTGGGTAGCACGCCCTGGCGGCGCAGGGTGGCTTGCACCTGGTTTTCGCCCACGGCGCGCACTTCGCCGCGTACGGTCTTGCCGTGGCGATCCTTGCCTTCCCATTCGAAGACGAAATCCTTGATGTCCCTGGATGCTGCGGTGGCCATGGTGCTCCCTCGTGGTTCCCCGTGGTGTGGTTGTTTTATTCGTTGGTGACGGCGAGAACCTCTTCGAGCGAGGTCAGCCCCATTTTGGCCTTGGAGAGGCCCGATTCGCGCAGCGAGCGCACGCCCTCGAGCTTGGCTTGCTTGGCGATGTCGGGGGCGCTACCGTCCTGCAGGATGATGCGTTGGATTTCCTCCGAAATTGGCATCACCTGGTAAATGCCAACCCGACCTTTGTAACCGTTGTTGCAAGCTGAACAGCCTACGGGCTTGTACGTGACCCAGGTGCCGTCGATCTCTGCCTCGTCGTAGCCGGCTTCGAGCAGGGCTTCGTGCGGAATGTCTGCCGGGGCTTTGCACTGTGCGCACAGGCGTCTGGCCAGGCGTTGGGCGGTGATCAGGATGACGCTGGACGCAATGTTGAATGGTGCGATGCCCATGTTGCGCATCCGCGTGAGCGTAGTGGGAGCGTCGTTGGTGTGCAGGGTCGAGAGCACCAAGTGCCCGGTTTGGGCGGCCTTGATGGCAATGTCGGCCGTTTCCAGGTCACGAATTTCACCCACCATGATGATGTCTGGATCCTGACGCAGGAACGATTTCAGGGCAGCGGCAAAGGTGAGTCCGGCTTTTTCGTTGACGTTGACCTGGTTCACCCCCGGCATGTTGATTTCAGATGGGTCTTCGGCGGTGGCAATGTTCACCCCCGGCCTGTTGAGCAGGTTCAAGCAGGTATAGAGCGACACCGTCTTGCCCGAACCGGTGGGCCCGGTGACCAGCACCATGCCGTACGGACGATTGATGGCGGTCAGCAGGCGTTCCTTTTCCTGTGGTTCGTAACCCAGGGCGTCGATCCCCAGTTTGGCGCTGCTCGGATCCAGAATACGGATCACGATTTTTTCGCCAAACAGGGTCGGCAGGGTGCTGACGCGAAAATCGATGACGCGGTCAGGCCCCACCTTGAGTTTCATGCGGCCGTCTTGTGGAATGCGTTTTTCGGAAATATCCAGGCGCGAGATGACCTTGATGCGTGAGGCCAGTTTGTCCTTGATGGCAATCGGTGGCGAAGCGATTTCGCGCAGCTCGCCATCGATGCGAAAGCGCACGCGGTAGGTGTGCTCGTAGGGCTCGAAGTGCAAGTCCGAGGCGCGCATGTTGAAGGCATCGAGCAGCATTTTGTGCAGGAACTTGACGACCGGCGCATCTTCGACGTCGGCGCCGGTTTCTGCCTCGTTGCTTTCCTGGGCTTCCTCGACGGGAATGTCGCCGAATTCAAAGTCGCCCCCACCGGAGAGGGTGTCCATGGAGTCACTGACGCTTTTAGTGGTCGCTTCCACCAGCTTGGTGAGCTTGTCGTACTCGGCGATGATCCAGTCCACACCCATCTGGGTGGTGAACTTGATTTTCTCGGCAGCCTCCTGGTCGGTCGGGTCGGCGGTGGCGACGATGAGGCGGTTGTTGCGTTTTGCCAGGGGCAGGACGCGATATGCCTGGCACAACTTGGCGTCAAGCAGCTCTTTGGGCAGGCGCAAGGGATCGATGGCGGTCAGATCCAGCAAAGGCGCGCCAAACATGGTCGCCACGGTATAGGCCAAGTCGCTGGCGGAGACGGCGCCTGCGCCGGTCAGCTCGGCGATGAAGCTGGTCTTGCCGATCTGCGACTTTTTATAGATGTCTTCGGCTGCTTGCTGGGTCAGCTTGCCCGCAGACATGAGCGCCCGCCCCAAGCCGGGGAGGGCGATTGCAGAGGTTTGTTTGGGGGCGGTATCAACAGCTGCCATGAACCGAAAACGAGGAGGGGAGACGGGTTCATCCTATCATCGTCGATCGCCCCGGGGCTGGATAGCAGCGTAAATCCTCAGTTCAGATGGCGAGGTAACCCGTCCTGAATGGCGTTGATGCCCCCAGGGTTGCAATTCAGGCTGGCGACCGGAGGCCGTCGGCGATGGACGCCCGTCACCGAGCAGTCGACCACCGCCCCGAGCGTTTCTGCCCATTTCCCCGGGATCCGAGCAACAGGGCTGGCAGGCGTCTTCAGCAAGCATCCCTACGACGGAACGCCCAGGACCTACTTCCCCCGAGTGGCTGGTACGGTCACGGACTGGTCGCGCAACGCCTGCTGGATCGGTACGGCCACGATTTGGTGGAGCAAGAGCAAGTCCGAACCTGTGCCCGCCTTCTCGGTGTGCTGGGGGCAGTCGGTGGGGTACGCAGTCAACAATGCCGCCAACTTGCATGCCGACGTGGGCCATTGGTCGCCAAGATTTGCTCTAAATTGGCATTCATGACGACCCAAAACAAAAAAGCCCAAGTGGTTGATTCACTTGGGCTTTTTGTATGAATTCCTGGTCGGGGTGAGAGGATTCGAACCTCCGGCCTCTACGTCCCGAACGTAGCGCTCTACCAGGCTAAGCTACACCCCGCAGTTACTTGAATTTTCGCTCAGTGGCGTCGATCAAGTAGCTGAGCCGCTAATTGTAGCAAACTTGTGGCGTGTGGATTCTTTGGCAGATGCTCGAGTGCTTCGATCGCACGTTTTGCTTCGGCTTCGGCTGCGGCCCGGGCTACTTGCAGGGCGCCGGTTTCCTTGACGATGGTGACGACGGTGTCCAGCGATTCGGTCGAGCCTTGCTCGATGGCCTGGCGCACGATCGCGGCTTGCTCGGGGGTGCCGCGTTGCATGGCGGCGATCAGTGGCAGGGTGGCTTTGCCTTCGCGCAGGTCGTCACCAATGTTTTTACCCATTTCGGCGCTGTTGCCAGCGTAGTCGAGCACGTCGTCGATGATCTGAAATGCCGTGCCGAGCGCCTGGCCGTAGGTGGCGCAGGCGGCTTCTACCGCTGGGCTGCTGCCAGCGAGAATGGCCCCCAGCTGTGCGCTGGCCTCGAACAGTTGGGCGGTTTTGGAGCGGATGACGCGCAGGTAGCCTTCTTCGTCGAGCGAGGCATCGTGCATGTTGATGAGCTGCATCACCTCGCCCTCGGCGATGACGTTGGTGGCAGCCGACAAAATTTCCATGATGCGCATGGAGCCGGCCTCGACCATCATCTGGAACGAGCGGGTGTGCAAAAAATCGCCCACCAGCACGCTCGCTGGGTTGCCAAAATTCTCGTTGGCCGTGGCGCGGCCCCGGCGCAGGGTGGATTCATCGACCACATCGTCGTGCAGCAAGGTGGCGGTATGAATCAGCTCGACCACGGCGGCCAGGTTGAAGCGTTGCGCGCCTTCGTAGCCCAGGGCACCGCACACCAACAACAGCAGGGCCGGGCGCAGGCGCTTGCCGCCAGCGGCAATGATGTAGTGCGAGATTTGGCCGATCAACGGCACGCTGGTGCTCAGGCGTTCGGCGATGACGCGATCGACTTCGCGCATGTCGCCGGCGATGAGCCCCAGAGGGGAGGAGGAGGTGGTGGTGGTCAAGATCGAGCCAGGGTCTAACAGCGCGGGGCCAACCGGGCGTGGCCGCTGCGCCCGCGATTATAGGAAGGCCCCGCATGGGGCTTGCTGGCACGCCGGGGGCTTGGCAGGATTGTAGGGTGGCTGCTACAATTGCCGGTTCTGCAGGGATGGCCCTGCAGAACTCCAACCAAAGAGGTTATCCATGTACGCGGTCATAAAAACCGGTGGCAAGCAGTATCGCGTTGCCGTCGGCGAAAAAATCAAAGTAGAACAGATTGCTGCGGACGTTGGCCAGGAGATCGTGATTGACCAGGTTTTGGCTGTCGGCAACGGCGCTGAACTCAAGGTCGGCACGCCCCTGGTGTCCGGCGCAGCTGTCAAGGCCACGGTTGTGGCCCACGGCAAGCACGACAAGGTGCGCATTTTCAAGATGCGCCGTCGCAAGCACTATCAAAAGCGCCAAGGCCACCGCCAGCAGTTCACCGAACTGCAAATCGGCGCCATCACTGCTTAAGGAGTTTGAGTCATGGCACAGAAAAAAGGCGGCGGCTCTACGCGAAACGGGCGCGATTCCAAGCCCAAAATGCTCGGTGTGAAGGCCTTTGGCGGTGAGCTGATCAGCGCCGGTTCGATCATCGTGCGCCAGCGCGGCACCCAGTTCCACCCCGGCAGCAACGTCGGCGTGGGCAAGGATCACACGCTGTTTGCCCTGGTCGATGGCCATGTGTCGTTCGCCACCAAGGGTGCGCTGAACAAGCACACGGTGAATGTGACCCCGGCGGCCTAAACCCCGCTCGCTGCATTTGCTGCCAAGCCCCGCCCGTGCGGGGCTTTGTGCTTTTTGCGCGCAGCGGTTTTGTAAACTGGCGCGCTCTAACGGAAGAACACCCCCATGAAATTCGTCGATGAAGCCTATATAGACATTGCCGCTGGCGATGGTGGCAACGGCTGCGTGTCGTTTCGGCATGAAAAATACAAGGAATTCGGCGGCCCCAATGGGGGTGATGGCGGGCGTGGCGGCCATGTGTATGCGGTGGCTGACGTCAACCTCAATACGCTGGTTGATTACCGCTATTCGCGCCGCCATGAGGCCAAGCGTGGCGAGCACGGCATGGGTTCGGACATGTTTGGCGCTGCCGGCGACGACATCACGCTCAAGATGCCGGTGGGCACCATTATCACCGATGCCGAGACGGGCGCGGTGCTGTACGAGCTGCTGACCCCCGGCGAGCGCATCACCATCGCCAAGGGCGGCGATGGCGGCTTTGGCAACCTGCGCTTCAAGAGCGCCATCAACCGCGCGCCCCGGCAAAAAACCCCGGGCTGGCCGGGCGAGCGCAAAAACCTCAAGCTCGAACTCAAGGTGCTGGCCGACGTGGGCCTGCTGGGAATGCCCAATGCCGGCAAATCGACCTTCATCGCCGCCGTCTCGAACGCGCGCCCCAAGATTGCCGACTACCCCTTCACCACGCTGCACCCCAACCTGGGCGTGGTGCGCGTCGGGCCCGAGCAAAGTTTTGTGGTGGCCGATATTCCGGGCCTGATCGAAGGCGCTTCCGAGGGCGCGGGCCTGGGCCACCAGTTCTTGCGCCACCTGCAGCGCACGCGCTTGCTGCTGCACATCGTCGATCTGGCGCCGTTTGACGAGGCCGTCGATCCGGTGGAGCAAGCCAAGGCCATCGTCGGCGAGCTGAAAAAATACGATGAGGCGCTGTATGGCAAGCCGCGCTGGCTGGTGCTCAACAAGCTCGATATGGTGCCGGGCGACGAGCGTGCCGCCAAGGTCAAGGATTTTGTTAAACGCTTCAAGTGGAAAGGGCCGGTGTTTGAAATCTCCGCCCTGACGCGCGAAGGCTGCGAGCCGCTGATCAAGTCCATCTACCAGCATGTGCACGCCCAGCAGCAAATCGAGCAGGGCGTGGTCGAGGTCGATCCACGCTTTGTTGAGCAGCCCGCGCCGTGAGCGGGCGCTAGAATGCTCTTTTTTTCATAGCTGCTAGCGCTTGTCTAATAAGCGCTAGAGGCCAAAAAGACACTTAAAAATGGCTTCGAATGTGCTGCGCGATGCCCGCCGCATCGTGGTGAAGGTGGGCTCCAGCCTCGTGACCAACGAGGGCCGGGGCCTGGATGAAAACGCGATCGGTGAATGGTGCCGCCAGCTCGCCGCCCTGGTGCAGGGCGATGCCAGCGGGCGGCGCGAGGTCATCATGGTCTCCAGCGGCGCCATTGCCGAAGGCATGAAACGCCTGGGCTGGGCCACGCGGCCCAAAGAGGTGCACGAGCTGCAGGCGGCTGCCGCCGTTGGCCAGATGGGCCTGGCGCAGATGTACGAAACCAAGCTGCGCGAGCAGGGCCTGGGCAGTGCCCAGGTGCTGCTCACGCACGCCGATTTGGCCGACCGCGAGCGCTACCTCAACGCCCGCTCCACGCTGCTGACGCTGCTGCAGCTGGGGGTGCTGCCGGTCATCAACGAAAACGACACGGTGGTCAACGACGAAATCAAGTTCGGCGACAACGACACCCTGGGCGCGCTCGTGGCCAACCTGGTCGAGGCCGATGCCCTCGTCATCCTCACCGACCAAAAGGGCCTGTACACCGCCGATCCGCGCAAGGACCCGGCGGCGCAGTTCGTGCACGAGGCGCGCGCTGGCGAGCCTGCGCTCGAAACCATGGCCGGCGGCGCTGGCAGCAGCATTGGCCGGGGCGGCATGATCACGAAAATTCTGGCCGCCAAGCGCGCGGCCGGCTCGGGCGCCTCCACCGTCATCGCCTGGGGGCGCGAGCGCGACGTGCTGCTGCGCCTGGCGCAGGGCGAGGCCATTGGCACCCTGCTGGTGGCGCAAACCGCCAAGACCCAGGCGCGCAAGCAGTGGATGGCCGATCACCTGCAGCTGCGCGGTGCCGTGCTGGTCGATGCCGGCGCCGTGGCCAAGCTCCAGGGTGAAGGCAAAAGCTTGCTGCCCATTGGCATGACGGCGGTGGAGGGCGAATTCTCACGTGGCGACGTCATCGCCGTGCGCGACAGCACCGGGCGTGAAATTGCGCGCGGCCTGGCTAACTACGCCAGTGCCGAGGCGCGCTTGCTGTGCCGCAAGCCTTCGGGCGAGTTCGAGCAATTGCTGGGCTACGCCGCCGAGCCTGAAATGGTGCACCGCGACAACCTGGTGCTGAGCCACACGTAAAACAGGCCCGCCGTGATCGCGGGCCTGGGGCTTTTTGTTCAGTGCTCGTGTCCGCCGGTTTGTGGGTCGGGATCGAAGCTGGCGCCGGGCGGCAGCTCCAGCCCTGGCGGACGCTGCAAGATACCGCTGCGCAGCAGCCCTGGCAGGACGGGCGGGATTGAAGCCGGTTCGCGGTGCTCGCGCGTGCGCATTCCACTGCGCAGGTAGCGCGTGCGCTGGTCTTGGCGGGGCACGAAGCGCGCCAACTCGGTCAGCGCCATTTCGTACACGCCGCGCTTGAACTCGACGACGACATCGAGTGGCACCCAGTAATCGTTCCAGCGCCAGGCATCGAACTCCGGGTGGTCGGTGGCACGCAGGTTCAGATCCCAGTCGTGGCCGGTGAGCTGCAGCAGGAACCAAATCTGTTTCTGGCCGCGATAGTGGCCGCGCGCGTCGCGGCGGATATACCGGTCAGGCACCTCGTAGCGCAACCAATCCCGGGTGCGGGCGACCAGGCGCACATGTTGCGGCTGCAATCCGACCTCTTCGTGCAGCTCGCGGAACATGGCCTGTTCGGGGGTTTCGCCCCGGTCAATGCCCCCTTGCGGAAACTGCCAGCTGTGGGTGCGGATACGCTTGCCCCAGAACACCTGGTTCTTGTGGTTGAGCAGGATGATGCCGACGTTGGGCCTGAAGCCATCCCGGTCGAGCATAATCTAACCCCAAATTTTTCAACTGCAGCCATTATGCCCGCTGCCTCGTGCCCGCCCAGGGTACTTGCCCGCATAGTCTCCTAGGGTTCCCCCGCCATGAAAGCCTCCCAGTTCTTTATCTCCACCCTGAAAGAAGCCCCGGCCGACGCCGAGGTGGTCAGCCACCAGCTCATGATGCGCGCGGGCCTGATCAAGAAGCTGGGCGCCGGCATCTACAACTACATGCCCATGGGCCTGCGCGTGATCCGCAAGGTCGAGGCCATCGTGCGCGAGGAAATGGACCGCGCCGGCGCCGTCGAGGTCACCATGCCCGTGGTGCAGCCTGCCGAGCTGTGGCAAGAAACGGGCCGGTTCGAGAAAATGGGCCCCGAGTTGCTGCGCATTCAAGACCGCCACGGGCGCGACTTCATCGTCCAGCCCACCAGCGAGGAGGTGGTGACCGACATCGCC
>JAJTBK010000287.1 GCA_021286965.1 Comamonadaceae bacterium
CCACATCGACGCCGTCGAGCGGCTGGTAGCGCACACTGCGCGGGGCGAACTGCTCGGGCGCGGTCTTGACCCAGACGATGCTTTGGTTGGCCGCGTTTTTTTGCAGCGCCACCAGCGGCAGGCGCTGGCCCGCCACCTGCGCGCGCGTGTGCACCTGCAGGCGCAGGCTCTGGCCCAGGGCCAGGCCGGCGAGCTGCGGCGCCGCGCCGGCAAAGGTCAGCGGCAGGGCCTGCTCGCGCAGGCTGCGCGCCGCGCCAATGAAGCGCAGCGGCACGCTGGCGCCGTTCCAGGCCAGTTGCGCACCGGCAACGTTTTGCGCCTGCGCCGGGTCGTAGGCCAGGGCCTCGATGTGCAGCCGCGTGGGATCGACCACTTCAAACACCTGCTCGCGCGCATCGACGATTTGGCCGACGGCGGCGCTGGCCGAGGCCACCACCCCGCTGACCGGGGCCACCAGCGTGTCGCGCTGCGCCAGCCCGGCGCCAATGGCCGCCAGGCGGCGCGTGAGGCTGTCCACCTCGCTTTGCGCGGCCTCGATGTCTTTGCGTGCCACGGTATCGGCCAGCGCCTGCAGGCGCACCAGGCGCTGCTGCGCCAGGTGCTGCGCGGCCTGCAGCTCGGCCTGCTGGGCGCGCTGGCTGGCCTGCTCCAGGTTGCCGTTGATGGGCTGCACATAGGCCAGCACCTGGCCTTTTTTCACGCTCTGGCCCACGCTGGGCAGGCCCTGCGGCCCGGCCTGCAAGCGCCCGGCCAGGGCGGCCTGCACCTTGCCGCCGGCGTTGGGGTCCATGACCACGGTGGCGTTCAATTCAAACGCCTGCGGGTGCTGCCCGTCTTGCAGCACGGCGGTGCGCAGGCCCAATTGGTGCTGGCTGGGTTTGGGCAGGAACACGCTGCCATCGGGTAGGCGCCGGGGGCTGTCGCCGCTGGCGGCGGGCGGCGGGGCGTTGTCGTGGCCCTCGTGGGCGCTGGCCGCCCAAGGCAGGGCGCAGGCGGCAGCGAGCAGCCAGGCCAGGGTGCGGGTGGCGGTGGTGGCAGGCAGGCGGCGCATCATGCGGCACCTCCTTGGCGCGGGGCTTGGGCGCGCCGGCGATCACGCCAGAGCGACCACAGGCCAAACAACACGCCCGAGAGGCCGGCCGCACCGGCGAGCCAGCGCGTGCGCTTGCCGCTGTCGTCCTTGGCGGCGGCGGGGCTTGCTGCAGGGGCGTGCCCATCGAGCTCGGCTGCGAGCAGATCGCTTTGCGCGCCGGCGACGATGGTGGCGCTCACCGCCGTCTGGCCCGCCGCCAGGGGGGCGGGCAGCTCGGCCTGGTACTGGCCCTCGGCCACGCGCTGCACGCGCAGGGGCTGGCCGGCCCAGTCGATGTCGAGCTGGGCGTCAGCGACCGGGCGGTTGTCGTCGGCATGGTCGAGGTAGAGCGACAGCTGCCGCCCCTGCACGACGCCAACGAGCTCAAACAGCTCGCTGCTGGCGACAAAGCGCGGCGCGCTGGCCGTGGCCGCCGCAGCGGGCGCGTCGTCATGGCCCTCGTGCGCCTGCACGGGCAGGGCGAGCGCCCCGGCACACAGCCACAAGCCCAGCCGGAGAAAAGAAATGGATGGCATACACAATTCCTGTTTACTATTGATTTGATAGCTACTCGCGCTTGCCACACAAGCGCTAGATGGCTTTTTCATTCAGGCAACAAACCCAGCGCCTGGCGCAGCTCGGACTGCGCAGCGGCGGCGTCGATGCGCGCCAGCGCAGCCTGGCGCCGGGCCTGCTGGGCCTCTTGCTCCACACGCAGCCGGGTGGGCCAATCGGCCTCGCCCAGGGCAAAGGCCCGGGCCACAAAAGTGCGGCTTTGCTGCGCCAGGGCGGCGCTGCGCGCCAGGGCGTCGCGCTGGGCGGCGGTGGCGGCGGCGCGTGCCTGCGCGGCCTGCAGCTGCGCTTGCAGGCCCGCACGCTCTTGGGTGCTGCGCGTTTGCGCCTCCAGGGCCTGGGCCAGGGCGGCGCTCTCGCGCGCCTGGGCGCGCACGCCGGCGCCCAGCGGCACGGTGATGCCGAGGATGACGGTGCGCTGGTAGCGCTCGTCGGCAGCACCCCGGTCGCGCGTGGTGGCGAGGTTGAGCGTGGGGTTGGCGCGGCGCTGCACGGCCAGGAGTGCGGCGCTGCGCTGCGCCACGCTGGCCTGGGCCTGGGCGTCGGCCAGCAGCGGGTGGTCATCGGCCAGGGGCAGCGCGCCGTCGCTGGCCAGCGCGGGCTCCGCGCCCAGCGCCTCGTCGGCTATTGCATCCCCAGCACAGGGCAGCAGCGCTGCGCCATCCCATTGCGCCAGGGTGGCGGCGCCGGCGCGGCAGCCGCCCTGGGCCTGGGCCTCTACGGCCTCGGCCTGGGCGAGCGCGGCCTGGGCCTGCAGCAGCTCGCTGCGCGCCATGTCGCCGGCGTCAAATCGGCGCTGCACGTCGGCCGCGAGCTGGCGCGCGCTCGCCAGGTTGTCCTGCGCCAGTACCAGGGCGCTGCGCGCGCGCTGGCCGTCCCACCAAGCCTGGCGCACGCTGGCGGCCAAGCGCCATTGCGCGGCGCGCAGGCGCTGGTGGGCCGCATCCACTTCGGCGTCACCCAGCGCGGCTTTGCGGCTGCGCTCGCCGGGCAGCCACAGTGGCAGGTTCACGCCCAGGCTCAGCTCGCGGCTGCCAGCGTTGCGCTGCCAGCGGTCGGTTTTGCTCTCCAGGCTGAGGGCGGCGGGTTCGGGGCTCCAGCTGTCGGCGCTGGCGCGCTCGGCCAAGGCGGCCTGCTGGCGCAGCGCTGCGGCCTGGGCCTCGGGCTGGCGCTGCCAGGCTTGTGCAAACAGGCTGGCCAAGTCCGGCGCAGCACTGGCGGGCTGCAGCCCGGCGCTGCCGAGCAGGGCCAGGCAAAAAAGGGATCGAAAAGTACGCAAAGGCATCCGATGTTGCTCCAAGAGGAATGAACACCGGCAAGGCGCGGCAGTCCTGCGGCGCGGGCCGCAGCTGCCAAAACAAAGGGTACGGGCTGCCCAGCCCCGCCTTGCCGCTCAGGCCAGGCGGTGCCAGTTGGGGCGTTCGGGGCGCAGGGGCGCGGGCGCGCGCAGGGGCGGCAGGAGGGGGGCAGCTGGAAGATGGGCGCCCAAGCGCAGCGGCGTGGCATCGGCCTGCTGGTGCGGGGCATTGGCGCTGCCGTGGCAGCTGTGGCAGTCGAGGTCGGCGCCGACCTGGGCGATTTTGCCCGGCGTGCCGCCGCCATGCGCACCATCGGTATCGGCAGCGGCGCCATGGTGCGGGTGCCCGTGGTGGCCAAAGTGCACCGCCGCCGGCGCCTGCTCGTGGCTGCAATAGCCAGCGGCTGCGGCCCAGATGGACTGCAGCGGCAAGAAGGCCAGCAAAACGAGGAGAAAGAGACGGCGCATAGGCGGCGCGAATTTTAACTGCTGCGACGGCAACAATATTTTGATAGCAGCTCGCGCTTGCTTGGCATATGTTTCGCCATTATTTTTACCGGAAAACAAGGCCAGTCAAGCGCAAGCAGCTATCATTTTTAAGAGCTTGACATCAAGCGCTGGTGCGGATCAGGTGGTCGAACGCGCTCAGCGCAGCGGTCGCCCCGGCGCCGGCGGCAATGACGATCTGCTTGTACGGCACCGTCGTGCAGTCACCGGCGGCGAACACGCCGGGCACGCTGGTCTGGCCGCGCGCGTCGATCTCGATCTCGCCGAATTTCGACAACGCCACCGTGCCCTTGAGCCAGTCGGTGTTGGGCAAGAGGCCGATCTGCACGAAGATGCCCTCCAGCGCCACGCGCTTGTCCTCGCCCGTGGCGCGGTCCTTGTAGGCCAGGGCGTTGACCTTGCTGCCGTCGCCCAGCACCTCGGTAGTCTGGGCGTTCAAGATGACCTCGACGTTGGGCAGGCTGGCCAGCTTTTTCTGCAGCACGGCGTCGGCCTTCAATTGCGGCATGAACTCGAACACCGTGACGTGCGCGACCACGCCGGCAAGGTCGATCGCCGCCTCCACGCCCGAGTTGCCGCCGCCGATCACGGCCACGCGCTTGCCCTTGTACAGCGGGCCGTCGCAGTGCGGGCAGTAGGCCACGCCCTTGGTGCGGTACTGGTCCTCACCCGGCACGTTCATGTTGCGCCAGCGCGCGCCGGTGCTGAGGATGACGGTTTTGCTTTGCAGCACCGCGCCGTTGTCCATTTCGACCTCGATCAGCCCGCCGGGTGCGGCAGCCGGGCGCAGGGCCTTGGCGCGCTGCAGGTTCATCACGTCCACCTCGTACTCGCGCACATGGCGCTCGAGCGCGGCGGCGAACTGCGGTCCTTCGGTGTGCGGGACGGAGATGTAGTTTTCAATGTCGAGTGTGTCGTTGACCTGGCCGCCAAAGCGCTCGGCCGCCACGCCGGTGCGGATGCCCTTGCGCGCCGCGTACACGGCAGCGGCTGCGCCGGCGGGGCCGCCGCCGACGATGAGCACATCAAACGCCTCCTTGGCGCTGAGCTTGGCCGCTTCGCGCGCGGCGGCGCCGGTGTCGAGCTTGGCGACGATTTCGGCCAGCTCCATGCGGCCGGCGCCGAACACCGCGCCGTTCAAATAGACGATGGGCACGGCCATGATTTCGCGCTCGGTCACTTCCTGCTGGAAGGCGCCGCCTTCGATGACGGTCGTTTTCACCTTGGGGTTGAGCACGGCCATGAGCGCGAGCGCCTGCACCACGTCGGGGCAGTTGTGGCAGGTCAGGCTCATGTAGACCTCGAAGTCGTAGGTGCCATCCAGGGCCTTGACCTGCTCGATCAGGTCCTGCTCCACCTTGGGCGGGTGCCCGCCCGTCCACAAGAGCGCCAGCACCAGCGAGGTGAACTCATGCCCCAGCGGCAGGCCGGCAAAGCGCAGCTGCTGCTGGCCGTCGGGGCGCTGCAGCGCGAACGAGGGGCGGCGCGCGTCCTGGCCGTCGAAGCGGGCGGTGATCTTGTCGCTGCGCAGGCCGGCGATGGTGGTGAGCAGCTCGCGCATCTGCGCGGCCGTCTCGCTGTCGTCCAGGGAAGCCACCAGCTCGAAGGGTTGCTGCACGCGCTCCAGGTAGGCGGCGAGTTGGGCTTTGAGGTTGTCGTCGAGCATGGTGGTTTCCTTTGTCAATTTTTCAAAAATGCAGGCGTAAAAAAGCCGGACACCAGGGCGCACGCGCCCTGCGTCGGTCCGGCTTGGGGGCGGGTGCGGCTTAGATCTTGCCGACCAGATCCAGCGACGGCGTCAGCGTCTTGGCGCCTTCCTTCCACTTGGCCGGGCACACCTGGTCAGGATGGGCGGCGGTGAACTGGGCCGCCTTGAGCTTGCGCAGGGTTTCGGCGACGTCGCGGGCGATTTCGTTGGAGTGGATTTCCAGCGTCTTGATCGTGCCTTCGGGGTTGATGACGAAGGTGCCGCGCAACGCCAGGCCCTCTTCAGGGATGTGCACGCCGAAGGCGTTGGTCAGCTGGTGCGTCGGGTCGCCGACCAGGGGGAACTTGGCCTTGCCGACGGCGTCGGAAGTTTCGTGCCACACCTTGTGCGAGAAGTGGGTGTCGGTCGTCACGATGTAGACCTCGGCACCGGCCTTCTGGAACTCGGCGTAGTGCTCGGCGGCGTCTTCGATCTCGGTCGGGCAGTTGAAGGTGAACGCGGCGGGCATGAAGATCAGCACCGACCACTTGCCCTTGAGGGTAGCTTCAGTTACTTCGATGAACTCGCCCTTGCCGCTGCGGTTGACGAAGGCGGTGGTCTTGAAGGGTTGCACTTGGGTGTTGATGAGAGACATCGTTGTTTCCTTTCGGTTGGGGTGAAGTGATGACAGGACTGAAGTGTAGGCAGTGATTCAAAATCAATCCAATCAATTGATTACATCGAATTGATTGTTCAAAACTATAAAAGTTCCCCCAGGCGACGACGGACTTTCGGTGCCGCGCCGCAGTCGCCGACAATGCCGGCTTGATCCCCCCACACAGGAGCCCCCCATGCAAGGCGACG
>JAJTBK010000292.1 GCA_021286965.1 Comamonadaceae bacterium
CGCTTCATCGAGCGCATCGGCTTCTACAACCCCACCGCCAAGGAATCCGAAGAAGGCCTGCGCATCGTGCAAGACCGTCTGGCTTACTGGGTGGGTGTGGGTGCCCAGTCCTCCCCCACGATGGACCGCCTGATCAAGCAAGCCGCCAAGAAGGCTGCTTAAAGCTCCCCGAAAAGGGCGGGTTCCGTCGGCTGGTCTGGCGGAACCCGCCCTTTTCTCATTCTGGATTCACTGCCATGGCCACCACACCACTGACCCTCGAACCCGCAGAACTGCCTGCCGACGCCGTTGAAGTAGGGCGCATTGCAGATGCCTGGGGCGTCAAGGGCTGGTTCAAGGTGCACGCACACAGCAGCAACCCCGAGGCACTGTTCGCTGCGCGCGAATGGTTTTTGCAGCCCGCCGAGCGCGGCGCGAAAACCTTCGCCGACACGCGTGTGCTGGTGCTGCGCCAGGTGCGCCCCCATTCGGACTCCATCGTCGCCAGCGCCGAGGGCGTGGACGACCGCAGCAGCGCCGAGCTGCTGCGCGGGGCGCGCATCTTCATCGCCCGCAGCTACTTCCCGCAGACGGAGGATGGCGAGTATTACTGGGTCGATCTGATCGGCCTGGCCGTGGTCAACCGCGAAGGCGTGGCCCTGGGCCAGGTGCGCGAGCTGCTGGCCACCGGGCCGCAGACCACGCTGGTGCTGAGCTACGAGCAAGACGGCAAGGCGGGCGAGCGCCTGATCCCGTTCGTCTCGGCTTTTGTCGATCAGGTCGATTTGCCAGGGCGCCGCATCACGGTCGATTGGCAGCCCGATTACTGAACGGCAGGCCATGCGCTTTGACCTCATCACCCTGTTCCCCGAGCTGTTTGCGCCTTTTTTGAGCGCCGGCGTCACTCGCCGCGCCTACGCCAGCGGCCAGGTGCAGGTGCACCTGTGGAACCCGCGCGACTGGGCCGAGGGCAACTACCGCCGTGTGGACGACCGCCCGTTCGGCGGTGGCCCCGGGATGGTGATGCTGGCCGAGCCGCTGGCCGCCTGCCTGGCGGCGATCCGCACGGCGCGCGCCGAGCCTGTGCCTGAGCAGGCGCCGCTGGTGCTGTTCTCGCCCATTGGCGAAAAGCTGCAGCACGCGGGCGTGGCGCGGTGGGCGGACAGCCGTGGCGCCATCTTGCTGTGCGGGCGCTACGAGGGCGTGGACCAGCGCTTCATCGACGCCGAAGTGCAGCAGCAAATCAGCCTGGGCGACTTTGTACTTTCGGGCGGCGAGATTGCCGCCATGGCGCTGCTCGACGCCGTGGCGCGCCTGCAGCCGGGGGTGCTCAACGATGCGGGTAGCCACCAGCTCGACAGCTTCAACCCGGCGCTCGGCGGGTTGCTCGATTGCCCGCACTACACCCGGCCCGAGGTGTGGCGCGGCCAGGCCGTGCCGGCGCCGCTGCTCTCGGGCCACCATGCACAGATCGAGCGCTGGCGGCGCGAGCAAAGCCTGGCACTGACGGCGCGCCAGCGCCCGGAGCTGCTGGCCCGGGCCCGCGCCGAAGGGACATTGAGCCGCCAGGACGAAGCCTTTTTGGCAAAAAACGCCAGCCCGTTATAATGGCGGGCTTTTCGATCCTCTGGCCGGCCGCTGCACTGCGATGCAGCCACATGGCGCCAATCCCGGCGCTTGCCAATTCTGGCGCGGACAAGAACGCAAGGAAATGAACATGAATCTGATCCAGACCCTTGAGCAGGAAGAAATTGCCCGCTTGAACAAGGAAATCCCTGAATTCGCGCCCGGCGACACCGTCATCGTCAGCGTGAACGTGGTCGAAGGCACGCGCAAGCGCGTGCAGGCCTACGAAGGCGTGGTGATCGCCAAGCGCAACCGTGGCCTCAACAGCGGCTTCACCGTGCGCAAGATCTCCAGCGGCGAAGGCGTGGAACGTACCTTCCAAACCTACAGCCCGCTGATCGCCAAGATCGAAGTCAAGCGCCGTGGTGACGTGCGCCGCGCCAAGCTGTACTACCTGCGCAGCCGCAGCGGCAAGTCGGCCCGCATCAAGGAAAAGCTGCCGGCCCGTAAGGTCGCTGCCGTGGCCGCCCAATAAGCTGCCCGCAGTCTGCAGACTTTCTGCCCAGCCGCTACAGTGCCCCTGTAGCGGCTTTTTTTTGCCTTTCGTGACCGATACCGCCCCCGCTTTTACCCCCTTGCCCGCCTTCGATCCGCGCCAGATTCCGGTCGCCCGCGTCGATGCCGATCTGCCGACCGTGCCGCTGGCGGCGCAAACCCCGGCGGCCCTGCGCCAGCGCTTTGCCCAGCCACCGCCGTGGCAGCCCGAGCTGCGCGAGGAAGCAAAATTCATGCAGCGCGAGATGGCGGCTGCGGCCGTGCTGCTGCCCATCGTGCTGCGCCAGGAACCCATGGTGCTGCTGACGGAGCGCACGGCGCACCTGTCCACCCATTCGGGGCAGATTGCCTTTCCTGGCGGGCGTGTGGATGCGGGCGATGCCAGCGCCAGTGCCACCGCGCTGCGCGAGGCGCAGGAGGAGGTTGGGCTCGATCGCGCCAGCGTCGAGGTGCTGGGCCAGCTGCCCACCTACACCACCGGCTCGTCTTTCGTCATCACCCCGGTGGTGGGCTTGGTGGCGCCCGGGGCCACCCTGCACGCCAACCCGCACGAGGTGGCGGCCATGTTCGAGGTGCCGCTGGCGTTTTTGCTCAACCCGGCACACCACCGCCTGCACCGCGTGCAGTGGCAGGGGGTGCAGCGCGAGTGGTTTTCCATGCCCTACCAGGATGGGGCGCACAGCCGCTTCATCTGGGGCGCAACGGCGGGCATGTTGCGTAATTTTTATCGTTTCATGAGCGCCTGAACGCGGGCGCGGTGCGCGCCAGTATGATGGGCGCCCATGAGTTTCTTCGCCATTCTGTTCGCTCTGCTGATCGAGCAGGCGCGCCCGCTCTCGCGCAGCAATCCGATCCACGCCGGGCTGCGTGCCTGGGCCTATTCCGTGCAGCGCAATTTCGATGCCGGCAGCGTGCAGCACGGCTGGGTGGCCTGGGCCCTGGCGGCCGTGCTGCCGGCGCTGCTGGTGCTGGGCCTGCACTGGCTGCTGCTGTGGTTCATTGGTTGGCCGGTAGCGGTGCTGTGGAGCGTACTGGTGCTCTACATCACGCTCGGGTTTCGCCAGTTCAGCCACCACTTCACTGCCATCCGCGATGCGCTCGAGGCCGCTGACGAGGACGGCGCCCGCGCTGCCCTGGCCGATTGGCAGCAGGTGGATGTGGGGCTGCTGCCGCGCAGCGAGATCGTGCGCCACGTGATCGAGTATTCCGTCATCGCCGCGCACCGCCATGTGTTTGGCGTCCTGGCCTGGTTCTCCATCCTGGCGGCGCTGGGCCTGGGGCCGGCCGGGGCGGTGTACTACCGCATGGCGGAATTCGTGGCCCGCTACTACGACCGCGAGCGCGCCAGCCCGGCGCTGCACCAGGCGGCGCAGCAGGCCTGGCGCTTCGCCGACTGGTTGCCGGCGCGCCTGACGGCGCTGAGTTTTGCCGTCGTCGGCAGCTTTGAGGAAGCCATCGACGGCTGGCGCTTTCATGCCGAGCGTTTCCCGCAGGACAACGACGGTGTATTGCTGGCTGCTACTGCCGGCGCGCTGAACGTGCGCCTGGGTGGCGAGGCGCTGCGCGGGCGCAGCGGCGCCGCTGCCGCCGCCGAGGGTCTGGATGCACACCCCGAGCCTGACGAGGAGGGCGCGGACAGCAGCAGTTCCACCCCCGGGCGCACGCCCGAGGTCGGGCACCTGCGCAGCGTCGTCGGCCTGGTCTGGCGCGCGGTCGTGGTGTGGCTGCTGCTGTTGGCCCTGCTGACCCTGGCACGCCTGCTGGGCTGAAGCACCCGGGCCTTCAGTAGCGCGGCGCCGCGCTCAGTTCGGCAAACAAATCACTATAAATTTTATAGCGCATCGCGCTGATAGTACCTGCGCTAGAGCCATTTTCGACCTCTGCTTGCACGGCGCAACCGGGCTCGTGCAGGTGGCTGCAGTTGTAGAAGCGGCAATGGCTGGCCTGGGCGCCAATGTCGGGCATACAGCGTGCCAGGGCGCTGGGGGCGATGTGGTGCAGGCCAAATTCCTGAAACCCCGGGGAGTCGATCAGCGCCGTCTGGCGCGCGCTGTCCATCCAGTACCAGCGGGTGCTGGTGGTGGTGTGCTTGCCGGAGTTGAGCGCCTGCGAGATTTCGCCGGTCTGCGCCTGTGCGCCGGGCACCAGCAGGTTGATCAGGGTGCTCTTGCCCGAGCCCGAGGGGCCGAGGATGAGCGTGGTCTTGCCCTGCAGCTGCGCCAGCAGGGTGCTGCGGGTGGCGGCGTCGGCCTGCGCCAGGGACAGCGGCAGCACCGGGTAGCGGGCACTGGCGTCGTCGGCCTGCATGGCGCGGTAGGGCGCCAGGCGTTGCCAGGCCTGGGCGAAGGGCGCGGCCAGGTCGCTTTTGTTCAGGGCGATGAGCGGGCGGATGCCGGCATCTTCGGCGGCGATCAGGGCGCGCGCCAGCTGGCTTTCGGAGAACACCGGCTCGGCGGCGATCAGGATCAGCACCTGGTCGAGGTTGGCGGCAAAGGATTTGGTGCGGATCTCGTCCTGGCGGTAAAACAGGTTGCGCCGGGGGAGCACCTTCTCGATCGTGCCCTCGTCGCCTTGGCCTGGCGGCGGTGCCAGCCAGAGCACGCGGTCGCCGACCACGGCCTGGCTTTTCTTGCCGCGCGGGTGGCAGATGCGCTGCTGGCCGTCGTCGCTCTCGACCACGCAGTGGCGCCCATGGCTGGCGACCACCAGGCCCTCGCTGCCCTTCATGGCGCGGCCAGCAAGGCGTCGATGCGCGCGGCGCAGTCGATGTCGGTGGCCGAGATGCCGCCGACGTCGTGCGTGCTCAGGCGCACGATGCAGTGGTTGTAGTGCACCGACAGATCCGGGTGGTGGTCCTGGGTGTGGGCGATGAAGGCGACGGCGTTCACGAAGGCCATGGTCTCGTGGTAATTGGCGAAGGGGTAGTTTTTCTCCAGCGCCCCGTCGCGCAGTTTCCAGCCCGGCAGCTGGGCCAGGATTGCTCTTATTTCAATAGCGCTTAGCGCGCTT
>JAJTBK010000299.1 GCA_021286965.1 Comamonadaceae bacterium
GCCGCAGCGAGCCAGCGCTGCAAAACCTGCTCAAATCGTATGAACTCGACCCCACCAACCCGGTCGTGGCCTACAACCTGGGCATCATCCTGCAGCGCCAGGGGGATCTCGAGCGCGCACAGTTCTACGTCCGGCGCCTGAACAACAGCGAACTGGCGAATGCACAGTCGCTGTGGCTGGGCATCAAGATCGAGCGGGCGCTGCACAACGAGCTCGCCATGCGCCAGCTGGGCGAGCAGCTGCACAAGCGCTTCCCCGAGTCCAAGGAATTCGGCGCCTACACCCGGGGTGCTTTCAATGACTGACGCCCTGGTGCTGACCGCTGGCTCGCTCCTGCGTCAGGCGCGCGAGGCTGCCGGCATGGACGTGGCGGTGCTCGCCAGCGCCCTGAAGGTGCCGGCGGGCAAGCTGCAGGCGCTGGAGGCCGATGATTTCACGGCCCTGCCCGATGCCGTGTTCGCGCGCGCCTTGGCTTGCAGCGTCTGCCGGGTGCTCAAGATCGATGCCGCGCCGGTGCTCGAACGCCTGCCTCAGGGCCAGGTGCCACGCCTGGTCAGTGATGCCGATGGCATCAACGCCACGTTCAAGGACCCGCAGGACAAGCGCCCGCTGTCCTGGCGCCTGCCGGCCCTGCCGCGTGGCGCGAGCCTGGCCGTGCTGGCCCTGCTGGTGGCGGCGGCGCTGGTGTATTTCCTGCCCATGGGCATGTTGGAAGTCGAGCTGTCGAAAACCGGCGTGCCGAGCACGGTGAGCGAGCCCGCACCGCTGGCGGCGCAGGCCCCGGATGTGCAGGAGCAGGCTGCCGAGGCAGCGCCGGCCGAACCCCCGGCGCCGCCGTTGGGCGTGGCGCCCACGGTAGCCGCCGTTCCCCCGGTGGCTGCCCCGGCCAGTGCTGCCGCAGAGGGCGAGGCCGGTGCGGGCGGCCTGCTGGAATTCAAGGCCAGTGCCGAATCCTGGGTGCAGGTGCGCGATGCCTCGGGCAGCGTGGTGTTCGAGCGCGTGCTCAAGGCCGGCCAGACGGCGCAGGCCGACGGCAAGCCGCCGCTGGCCGTGGTGGTGGGCAAGGCCAGTGCCACCGAGGTGCTGGTGCGCGGTGCGCCCTTCGATCTGGCGGCAGTGGCGCGCGACAACGTCGCACGTTTTGAGGTGAAGTAAGTGCAAGACAAAAATTTCGGTCCGGCTCAGCCCATCGCCCTGGCCCTGCCGGCGCAGCGGCACACGCGCCAGGCGCGCATCGTCTGGGGCGACAACGTCGTCACCGTTGGCGGTGGCGCGCCGGTGCGCGTGCAGTCCATGACCAACACCGACACCGTGGACGCGATTGGCACGGCCATCCAGGTCAAGGAGCTGGCGCTGGCGGGCTCGGAGTTCGTGCGCATCACGGTCAACACGCCCGAGGCGGCGGCTGCCGTACCCTATATCCGCGAGCAGCTCGACCGCATGGGCGTGAACACGCCGCTGGTGGGAGACTTCCACTACAACGGCCACCGCCTGCTGACCGAGTTTCCCGACTGCGCCCAGGCCCTGTCCAAGTACCGCATCAACCCCGGCAACGTCGGTAAGGGCGAGAAGAAAGACAAGCAGTTTGCGCAAATGATCGAGGCCGCCATCCGCTGGGACAAGGCGGTGCGCATCGGCGTCAACTGGGGCAGCCTGGACCAGGTGCTGCTGGCCGAACTGATGGACGCCAACAGCCGCCGTGTCCAGCCCTGGGAGGCGCGCCAGGTGATGTACGAGGCGCTGATCGCCTCGGCGCTCGACTCCGCCCGCCAGGCCGAAGAACTGGGCCTGGATGGCAACCAGATCATCCTTTCGTGCAAGGTCAGCGGCGTGCAGGACTTGATTGCGGTGTACCGCGAGCTGGCGCGCCGCTGCGACTACGCCCTGCACCTGGGCCTGACCGAGGCCGGCATGGGCACCAAGGGTACGGTGGCGTCGAGCGCGGCGCTGTCGGTGCTGCTGCAAGAGGGCATTGGCGAGACCATCCGCGTCTCGCTCACGCCGCAGCCGGGCGAGGCGCGCACGCAGGAGGTGGTGGTGGCGTCGGAAATTCTGCAGGCCCTGGGCCTGCGCGTGTTCGTGCCCAGCGTCACGGCCTGCCCCGGTTGCGGGCGCACCACCAGCACCACGTTCCAGGAGCTGGCCAAGCAGATCGACGACTACCTGCGCGCGCAAATGCCGCTGTGGCGCGCGCGCTACCCCGGCGTCGAGGGCATGAAGGTGGCCGTCATGGGCTGCATCGTCAACGGCCCGGGCGAGAGCAAGCACGCCGACATCGGCATCAGCCTGCCCGGCACGGGTGAAGCGCCCGCCGCGCCCGTGTTCATCGACGGCGAAAAAGCCCTGACCCTGCGCGGCGAAGGCATTGCGCAGGAATTCCAAGCCCTGGTGGAGAGCTATGTGCAGCGCCGCTATGGCCCGCGCCAACCCTGAATGCTTATGGGGGCTTATTGGGGTCAGATTCCAATTATCAAAAACAATAGCTGCTTGCGCTTGTCTGGCGCGGGTTTGAGCAATAAATAACCCTCAAACCCTTATCTGGCAAGCGCGAGCAGCTCACTTTTTTATATGGCAAAGAACGACAAACTGAGCGCCGTCAAAGGCATGAACGACATCCTGCCGGGCGAATCCGAGCGCTGGCAGTGGCTGGAGGCGCAGGTGCGCGCGCTGATGGACGGCTTTGCCTACCGCAACGTGCGCACGCCCATCGTCGAGCACACGCAGCTGTTCGTGCGCGGCATCGGCGAGGTGACCGACATCGTCGAGAAAGAGATGTACTCGTTCGAGGACAAGCTCAACGGCGAGCGCCTGACGCTGCGCCCCGAGGGCACGGCCAGCCTGGTGCGCGCCACCGTCGAGCACAACCTGCTGTACGACGGCGGCAAGCGCATGTGGTACATGGGCCCGATGTTTCGCCACGAGCGCCCGCAGCGCGGCCGCTACCGGCAGTTCCACCAGATCGGCGCCGAGGCCCTGGGCTTTGCCGGGCCGGACGTGGACGCCGAACTCATCCTGCTGGCCGTGGCGCTGTGGAAGCGCCTGGGCCTGACGCAGTGGCGCCTGGAGATCAACAGCCTGGGCCAGAGCGAGGAGCGCGCCGCGCACCGCGCCGCGCTGATTGCCTACCTGGAGCAGCACCAGGACGTGATGGACGAGGAGGCCCGGCGCCGCCTGTACAGCAACCCGCTGCGCGTGCTCGACACCAAGAACCCGGCCATGCAGGAGATGGTGAACGGCGCGCCCCGGCTGCTGGACTACCTGGGCGCAGCGTCGCTCGCGCACTTTGACGGCCTCAAGGCCATCCTGGACGCCAATGGCGTGCCCTGGACGGTGAATCCGCGCCTGGTGCGCGGGCTGGACTACTACAACCTCACGGTGTTCGAGTTCGTTACCGACCTGCTGGGCGCGCAGGGCACGATCTGCGCCGGTGGCCGCTACGACGGGCTGATCGAGCAGATCGGCGGCAAGAGCGCCCCGGCCGTGGGCTGGGCGCTGGGCGTGGAGCGCGTGCTCGAACTCGTCAAAGAGCTGGGCACCGAGATCCCGCAGGCGCCGCTGGATGCCTACGCCATCGTGCCCGACGCCGCCGCCATGCCGCAGGTGCTCAAAACCCTCACCCGCCTGCGCGAAGCCGGCGTGCGCGTGCAGATGCACGCCGCCACGGAGCAGGGCATGGGCAGCATGAAATCGCAGTTCAAGAAGGCCGACGCCAGCGGTGCGCGCCATGCGCTCATCTTTGGCGGCGACGAGCTGGCGCGTGGCGAGGTCACCGTCAAAGCCCTGCGCGACGGCAGCGGCGCGCAATGCGAACGCCGCCTGGCCGAGGTGGCGCAATGGGCGCCCACCCTACAATCGAACGCCTAACTTTCCTGACCTTCCATGGCACATCATCTCGACCTCGAAGAACAAGAGCAACTCGACCAGCTCAAGCATTTTTGGAACGCCTGGGGCAATCTGATCAGCGCCGTGCTGCTGTTGGTCTTTGGCAGCCTGGCGGCCTGGAACGGCTACCAATACTGGCAAAAGCGCCAGGCCGTGCAGGCCACGGCGCTGCTCGACGCCGTTGATGCAGCGGCCACGGTGCACGATGGGGCGCAGCTGCAGCAGGCACTGGCCGATTTGCAATCGGGCTACGCCGGCACGGCGCAGGCCGGCCTGGCCGGTCTGATGGCTGGCAAGGAGCTATTGGCCGAAGGCAAGACCGATGAGGCCAAGGCCGCACTCACCTGGGTGGCCGAGAAAGCCGCTGACGCCGGCCACCAGGCCCTGGCACGCCTGCGCCTGGCGAGCCTGCTGGTGGAACAAAAAAAATACGACGAAGCGCTCAAGCAGCTCGGTGGCAACTTCCCGCCCGAGTTCGACGCCGCCGTTGCCGACCGCAAGGGCGACATCTACGCCCTGCAGGACAAAAAAGCCGAAGCCATCGCCGCCTACGAAAAAGCCTTCAAGGGCTTTGAGGACGGCCTGCAGTACCGCCGCCTGGTCGAAGCCAAGCTCAACGCCCTGGGCGTGCAGCCGGCACAGGCCAGCCCTGCTGCTTCAGGGGGTGCGCAATGAGCGCCCGCCGCCCTCTGCGCCCCCTGCGTCCGCTTCTGGCGCTGGCCCTGGTGGGCTCGCTGACCCTGTCGGGCTGCTCCTTGTGGGGTGGTTCGAGCAAGCCCCAGCCCTTGCAGCTCGGCCCCATGGAGCCGGTGCTCGCCGTGCGCCAGGCCTGGAGCAATCCAATCGGCGCCGTGGGCAGCCTGCCGCTGCAGGTGCATGTGCAGGGCACGCAGCTGACCCTGGCCTCGGCCAGCGGCACGGTGGCAGCGCTTGATGCCCGCACGGGTGCCGATGTGTGGCGCACCCAGCTGGGCACGCCGCTGACGGCTGGCGTTGGCAGCGATGGCCGCCATGCTGCGGTGGTCTCGGCCAACAACGAATTGATCGTGCTCGATCAGGGGCGCGAAGCCTGGCGCCAGCCGCTGACGGCGCAGTCCTACACCGCGCCGCTGGTGGCCGGTGCGCGCGTGTTCGTGCTCACGGCCGACCGCACCCTGGCGGCCTACGACGCCGCCAGCGGCCAGCGCCTGTGGCGCCAGCAACGCCAGGGCGAGCCCCTGGTGCTGCGCGAAGCCGGGCTGCTGACGGCGGTGGGCGACACCCTGGTCACCGGCGTTTCCGGGCGCCTGGTGGGCATCAACCCCGACAACGGCACGGTGCGCTGGGAGAGCCTGATCGCCACCTCGCGCGGCACGAACGACGTCGAGCGCCTGGTGGAGCTGGTCGAGCCCGTCAGCCGTGCGGGCAACAGCCTGTGCGCGCGCGCTTTCCAGGCCGGTGTGGGCTGTGTCCACCTGGGCCAGGGCAACACCGTCTGGAGCGACAAGGCCAGCGGCGCCACCGGTGTTGCCGGTGACGAGCAGCAGCTGTTTGGCACCGAAAGCAATGGCCTGGTGCAGGCCTGGCGCCGCAACGACGGCAGCCGCACCTGGAGCTACAACCAGCTGCAGTACCGCAAGCTGACGGCGCCGCTGCTGCTGGGGCGTTCGGTGGTGGTGGGTGATGATGCCGGCTGGGTGCACCTGCTTTCGGCGCAGGATGGCCAGCCGCTGAACCGCTTTGCCACCGATGGCTCGGGCATTGCCGCCACGCCGGTGCAGGCGGGAGAGACGCTGGTGGTCGTCACGCGCAAGGGCGCGGTGTATGGCTTCCGGCCGGATTGATTAGGTAGTATTTTTCAGATGAAACCCGTGATTGCCCTTGTGGGGCGCCCCAATGTCGGTAAATCGACGCTGTTCAACCGCCTGACCAAGTCGCGCGACGCCATCGTGGCCGATTTCGCCGGCCTGACGCGCGACCGCCATTACGGCAATGGCCGCCAAGGCAAGCTCGAATACATCGTCATCGACACCGGCGGCTTCGAGCCCGACGCCGGTAGCGGCATCTTCCGCGAGATGGCCAAGCAGACGCGCCAGGCGGTGGCTGAGTCCGACGTCGTGGTCTTCGTCGTCGATGTGCGCGCCGGCCTGTCGGCGCAGGACCATGACATTGCCAACTACCTGCGCCGCCTGGGCAAGCCCTGCCTGCTGGTGGCGAACAAGGCCGAGGGGATGCAGTCGGGCGTGCAGCTGTCGGAGTTCTACGAACTGGGCCTGGGCGAGGTGTACCCCGTTTCGGCCGCCCACGGCCAGGGCGTGCGCGGCTTGGTCGAAAAGGCGCTGGAACCCCTGAATCTGCCCGAACCCGAGGACGACGAACAGGAGTTGCAGGGCCAGGGGCCGATCAAGCTCGCCGTCGCCGGGCGGCCGAACGTTGGCAAATCCACGCTCATCAACACCTGGCTGGGCGAGGAGCGCCTGGTGGCGTTTGACATGCCGGGCACGACGCGCGATGCCATCAGCGTGCCGTTCGAGCGCCAGGGGCAGAAATTCGAGCTCGTCGATACGGCAGGACTGCGCCGCAAGGGCAAGGTGTTCGAGGCGATCGAGAAGTTCTCCGTCGTCAAGACGCTGCAGGCCATCGAATCGGCCAACGTCGTGCTGCTGCTGCTCGATGCCACGCAGGGCGTGACGGATCAGGATGCGCACATTGCGGGCTACATCTTGGAGAGTGGCCGCGCCGTGGTGCTGGCGGTGAACAAGTGGGACGCGGTCGATGAGTACCAGCGCCAGATGCTCGAGCGCTCCATCGAAACGCGCCTGTCCTTCCTCAAGTTTGCCAACATCCACTTCATTTCGGCGCAAAAACGCCAGGGCCTGGGGCCGCTGTGGACGTCCATCATTGCCGCGCACAAGGCGGCGACCTGCAAGATGCCGACGCCGGTGCTCACGCGCCTGCTGCTCGAATCCATCCAATTCCAGACGCCCAAGCGCGTGGGCGGCTACCGCCCGAAGATGCGCTACGCCCACCAAGGCGGCATGAACCCGCCGCTGATCGTGATCCACGGCAATTCGCTGGAGTTGGTCACCGATGCGTACAAGCGCTTCCTGGAGGGGCGTTTCCGCAAGGAATTCAACCTTGTCGGTACGCCGCTGCGCATCGAACTGAAGACGTCGCACAACCCGTTTGCCGACAAAGAGTGATGCGCATTCAATGCCCTTGCTGCAGCGCACAAAGCGTGGGCTGTGGTAAGGTGGAAGATTACAACAACACGTTTGAACACGGAGCATATCGTGAGCAATAAAGGCCAACTTCTCCAAGACCCGTTCCTGAACGCGCTGCGCCGCGAGCATGTGCCGGTGTCCATTTATCTGGTCAACGGCATCAAGCTGCAGGGCCAGATCGAGTCTTTCGACCAATACGTCGTGCTGCTGCGCAAC
>JAJTBK010000302.1 GCA_021286965.1 Comamonadaceae bacterium
TAGATCGTGCGAATCTGCGGCTCGGTCGCCTGCGGATTCGGAAGGAAGATGCGGCTGGCGCAGCTTTCGATGATCGCGGGCGCGATGCTCGATTCCTTGATGTCCGCCAGGCTCTGCGTGGCGAAGATGACGCTGACGTTCTTCTTCCTGAGCGTCTTGAGCCACTGGCGGATGCGCGCCGCAAACACCGGGTCATCGAGGAACAACCACGCTTCATCGAGGATCAGCAGCGTGGGCGCCCCGTCGAAGCGTTCATCGAAACGCGCAAAGAGGTAATGCAGCACGGCCATGACCGCGGCCTTGCTGTGCATCAGCTCCTCCATCTCGAAGCACTGCACGTCGGCCATGCCTAGCCGGTCGTGGTCGGCGTCCAGCAGCTTGCCGTGGGCACCGCCAAGCACGTAGGGCGCGAGCGCTTGGCGCAGCGCATTCGATTGCAGCAACACCGAAAGCCCCGTCATCGTGCGCTGCTCCACCGGCGCACCTGCGAGGCTTCCCAGCGCCGACCAGATAGCCGCCTTCTCGTCGGGGCCGACCGCCACGCCTTCGTGCAGCAGTCGGCCTTCGATCCATTCAGCAGCCCAGGTGCGGTAGCCCTCGCGGTCGATGCGCGCGAGCGGCTGGAAGGCGATTTCGCCATCTGTGCCCAGGTCGTAGTGCTCGCCGCCCAGCCCGAGGATGGTGGCCCGCATCGAGCGCCCCATGTCGAAGGCGAAGATGCGTGAGCCGCGATAACGCCGAAACTGCATCGCCAGCGTAGCGAGCAGGACGGACTTGCCCATGCCGGTCGGCCCGGCCACCAGCGTGTGGCCCACGTCGCCGATGTGCGTGACCAGCCGGAATGGCGTTGCGCCTTCGGTGCGGGTCACGATCAGCGGCGGGCCGTCGAGGTGGGAGTTTTTCTCCGGCCCGGCCCATACGGCGGACACCGGCATCAGGTGCGCCAAGTTCAGCGTCGAGACGATGGGCTGGCGGACGTTCGCGTAGGCGTGGCCGGGAATCGACGACAGCCACGCCTCCACCGCGTTCAAGGTCTCGGGGATCGTCACGAACCCACGCCCTTGAATCACCCGTTCCACCATGCGCAGCTTCTCGTCGGCCTTTGCCGGGTCGGCGTCGAGCACCGTCACCGTGGTGGTGACATACCCGAAGGCCACCTGGTCGCTGCCCAGCTCCTGCAACGCTGCGTCTGCATCGGCCGATTTGTTGCTGGCGTCGGTATCAACCAGCGGGGTTTCCTGCTGGAAGATGGTTTCGCGCAGCAGCGCGATGACGTTCTTGCGCTTGGCGAACCATTGGCGGCGCAGGCGGGAAAGTTCCTTTTCCGCATCGGCTTTGTCCATGCAGAGGAACCGGGTTGACCAGCGATAGCCAAAGCCGAGGCGGTTGAGGTCGTCCAGAATCCCCGGCCAGGTCGAGGTCGGGAAGCCCCGCACCGACACCACGCGCAGGTGCTGGTCGCCCAGCATGGGCGCCAGGCCGCCAACCAGTGCGGAATCCGTCAGCAGCGCGTCGATGTGGAATGGCACTTCGGGCACGCTGACGCGGTAGCGCCGCGTGGAGATGGTCGAGTGCAGATAGGTCAGCGTCTGGCCGTCATCGAGCCAGGCGATTTCCGGCATCACGCCATCGAGCAGGTCGAAGACGCGATCGGTTTCCGCCACGAAGGCCGTCAGGCGCTCGCGCCAGTCCACGCCTTCGGTGGGCCGGTTCTCGTACAGCATCCCCGCCGCGCGGGCGCGCGATTCCTCGGGCGGCAGGTACACCAGCGTCAGGTGGTAGCCGCTCTCGAAGTGGTTGCCCGAGTCCTCGAACGTAGCGCGGCGTTCCTCGTCCACCAGCCACGAAAGCGGCTCGGGAAACTCCGAGTGCGGATAGTCGGCGGCGGCGCGGCGCTCGGCCTCGATGAACAGCGCCCAGCCCGAACCGAGCCGGCGCAGCGCGTTGTTCAACCGCGCAGCCGTGGCGATCAGCTCGCCCTGCGTTGCGCTATCGAGGTCGGGGCCACGAAAGCGCGCCGTGCGCTGGAAACTGCCGTCCTTGTTCAGGACGACGCCCGGCGCAACCAGTCCAGCCCAAGGCAGCCAGTCGGCCAGCAGCGCGGGCCGCTGGCGGTATTCGGCAAGGTTCAGCATGGCATTCCCTCACACGTCCAGCAGCGGCCGGTGCTTGATGTGCCGCGCGAACACGGCCATGAACTGCGGATCGACTCGGGCACCCCACACCGCCAGCGAATGGCCGGCGATCCACAGCACCACGCCGGGAATCCACAGTTGCAGGCCCAGGCCCACGGCGGCGGCCAGCGTGCCGTTGGTGATGGCCACGGTGCGCGGAGCGCCGCCCATCAGGATCGGCTCGGTCAGAGACCGATGTAGCGGCACCTCGAAGCCGGGCATTCCATCGTGCGGGCCGTTCATACGACGGCCCCACCGGAGAAGCTGAAGAACGACAGGAAGAAGCTCGAAGCCGCGAAGGCGATGGACAGACCGAAGACGATCTGGATCAGCTTGCGGAATCCGCCGGACGTGTCGCCGAAGGCGAGCGCGAGGCCCGTGGCGATGATGATGATGACCGCGACGATGCGCGCCACCGGCCCCTGGATGGATTCGAGGATGGATTGCAGCGGGCCTTCCCAGGGCATCGAAGAACCGGCGGCCTGCGCAGTACCTGCGAGCAGCAGCATGAAGGCAGCGAGCATCAAGCCCTGAATGGCCGGGCGAGCCAAGCCATGCAGCCGTGCGGGCCGAGGAAGCGGATTTGCGGAAATACGGAAAGCATCAACGTGCGTCATGGAAGTTCTCCAGAGTGGTCGGGGGACGGGGAGGAAAGGTCGGACTGCGGCAGCAGCTCCGGGAATGGAGCCTCAAGCGCATCCGCCAGGTGGTAGCCCACGCCATCGAAGCCGATGACGCGGGCGATGCTCTCGATGCGGCGCTTGCGCCCGCGCCCAGCGATGTGGATGACCACATTGACCGCTTCCGCGATCAACGCACGGGGCGGGTTCACCGCCACTTCGAGGATCAGTTGCTCCAAACGCAGCAGCGCGCCCAGCGCGGAGCCGGCATGGATCGTGGCAATGCCGCCCGGATGGCCTGTACCCCACACCTTGATGAGATCCAGCGCTTCGGCGCCGCGTACCTCGCCGACGACCACGCGATCCGGGCGCAGGCGCATGGACGAACGCACCAACTCGGTCATGGACACGACGCCCTGGCGTGTGCGCAGCGGCACATGGTCGCGGGCCGCGCATTGCAGCTCCACAGTGTCTTCGAGCACCAGCACGCGGTCGCCCGTGGCGGCGATCTCCGCCAGTAGCGCATTGGCCAAGGTGGTCTTGCCGGTGCTCGTCCCACCTGCGATCAGGATGTTTTGGCGCTCGCGCACGGCGCGCACCAGCAGACCCGCCTGCGCGGCGGTCATCATTCCGTCCTCGATGTAGCGCGACAGCGGGATCACGCCAAAGGCGCGCTTGCGCAAGGCGAAGGCCGGCCCCGGTGCGGCGGGCGGCAAGATGCCCTCGAAGCGCTCGCCCGTCTCGGGCAGCTCCGCCGTCAGGAGCGGCTGACCGCGATGCACCTCGGCGCCGACGTGGGCCGCGACGAGGCGGATGATGCGTTCACCGTCCGCCTCGGACAGCTCCACACCCATCGGTGCGCGACCCGACGAAAGCCGGTCGATCCACAAGGTTCGATCCGGGTTCAGCATGACTTCCACTACGTCGGGGTCTTCCAGCGCGGCGGCGATCAGCGGCCCCATTGCCGTGCGCAGCATCTGGATGCGGCGATCCAGGGAAACGGCGGTGAAGGAAGGAACGGCGCTCATGACGCGCGCTCCTGCGCGTCGTCCATGCGTGCCGGGTCTGGATGCAGTTCTTCCACCACGTCCCGCACCAGACTGCGACCGCGAAGCAAATGCCGCCCGAGTTGTTCGACGAACTGCTCGAAGCGCGCCTTGCCCTGGGCGCGCGCTGCGTCCTGATGCGCTTCGGGCACGGGCGTGCTCACCGTGAGGAAGTAGCGGATGAACAGTGCCAGCGTCTCGATCTGGATGTTCAGGTCGCGCTCCATGCGCTCGGCGTGCCGTGACAAGCGATCCAGGCGCTTGGCAATTGCTGCTTCGCGCTGGTCGGCGGCATCGGGCGACAGCCACGATGCCAAGGCGGCAGCGACGATGCTGGACTTGGATACGCCTTTCTTGGCGGCCAGTTCGTCGAGCCGCTTGCCATGCTCAGGCTGGATGAACACGTTGAGGCGGTGTTGGGTCATAGGTCGATTCCGTCGTCAGGGTCGAGGGAAGCCAGCCGGGCCGTGCGCTGCATGGCCGGATCAAGCTGGCGCGGAAGGGGAAGCGGCAAGTCGTCGTCGTCATCGAGCAACCCGAGGTCGGCTGCGGGCGCGGCCAGCTCGGGGTCGTAGGCGACGGTTTCGGAGAGTTCAGGCTGACGGCGCGGGCCGCCTTCATCCGTGGAACCCAGGCCATCGGCGGATGCCGTGGCCGGTGCGGCGGGCACGGCGGGGATCGCCAGCCCGCTCCAGTCGTCCGGGCGTAGCGGCGGCGCGTCGGCGTACTGACCGCCTGCAAGCACAGGCGGCGGCAGCACGCGGCGCTTGAAATTGGCGTCCGCGTAGTAGCGCAGCTTCTTCGCCTTGATCGGTGCCACGCTGGACACCATCACCACGGCCTCGTCGGGCGGAAGCTGCATGACTTCACCCGGCGTCAGCAGCGGACGCGCGGTTTCCTGGCGCGACACCATCAGGTGGCCCAGCCACGGCGCAAGCCGGTGGCCCGCGTAGTTGCGCTGGGCGCGCAGCTCGGTGGCCGTACCCAGCGTCTCGGAGATCCGCTTGGCGGTGCGCTCGTCGTTCGTGGCGAACGTCACGCGCACATGGCAGTTGTCGAGGATGGAATGGTTCTGCCCATACGCCTTGTCGATCTGGTTGAGCGACTGCGCGATGAGAAAGCTGCGGATGCCGTAGCCCGCCATGAAGGCCAGCGCCGTCTCGAAGAAGTCCAGGCGCCCCAGCGCCGGAAACTCATCGAGCATCAGCAGCAGCTTGTGACGGCGCTCGATGCCATCGGAGCCATCGAGCGATTCGGTGAGGCGCCGGCCGATCTGGTTGAGGATCAGGCGAATGAGCGGCTTCGTGCGCGAAATGTCCGAAGGCGGCACCACCAGGTACAGCGACACCGGATGCTCGGCCGCGATCAGGTCGGCGATGCGCCAGTCGCAGCGCGATGTGACTTCGGCCACCGTGGGGTCACGGTACAGGCCGAGGAACGACATGGCGGTGCTCAACACGCCGGAACGCTCGTTGTCCGATTTGTTGAGCACTTCGCGCGCGGCCGACGCCACCACCGGGTGCGAGCGATCGCCCAGGTGCAGGGTCGTCATCATCCGGTGCAGCGTCAGCTCGAACGGGCAAGCCGGGTCAGACAGGAAGTTGGCGACGCCGCACAGCGTCTTGTCCTCGCCGGCATAGAGCACGTGCAGAATCGCGCCGACCAGCAGCGCATGGCTGGTCTTCTCCCAATGATTGCGTTTCTCTAACGCCCCTTCGGGATCGACCAGAATGTCGGCGATGTTCTGCACGTCGCGGACTTCATGCACGCCGCGCCGCACTTCCAGCAGCGGGTTGTAGGCCGCTGACTGGCTATCCGTCGGGTTGAACAGCAAGCAATGCGAAAAGCGCGAGCGCCAACCGGCGGTGATCTGCCAGTTCTCGCCTTTGATGTCGTGGATGACGGCCGAAGCTGGCCAGGAAAGCAGCGTCGGCACCACGAGGCCCACGCCCTTGCCCGAGCGCGTGGGCGCGAAGGTCAGGATGTGT
>JAJTBK010000335.1 GCA_021286965.1 Comamonadaceae bacterium
GGTGGGGTCCGGGCGGCGCTCCTGGCGCGTGCGCTCGGCCTGTAGCCGGGCCTGGTCGGCCTGGGCCTGGGCCAGTTCGAGCTCGTGGTTGTCGTCCAGGATGCGCGCCACCCAGGCCGCAGGTTCGGGTGCCGGGGTGCCGGCTGGCGGCCAGGCGGCCAGGGCCTGGGCGTCCACGTCCGGCACGGCGCCCAGCCGGGGATAGCGCTGTTGCAGGCTGGCCGCGCGCAGCTGGGCCTGGCTGCTGGCACGCTGTGCCTGGGCCTGCCAGCGTGCGCGTTCGGCCTGGGCGGCGAGCAGTTCGAGGCGGGCGGCCTCGCCGTTGTGCACGCGCCGCTCGGTCACGCGCAGCAGGCGCGCCAGCAGTGCATCCTGCGCCTGCAGCAGCGTGGCGCTGCGGGCTTCGCGCAGGGCGTCGAACCAGTCGGCCAGCAGGCTGCGCGCGGCTTCGTGCCAGGCATCGGCGGCGCCCAGGTCGCCCACCTGCAGCACCTGGGCTGCCAGCTGGCGGTCGGTGGCGACTTTGCCTGGCCAGCGCAGGGCGGTTTCGAGGCCGATTTCGGCCTCGTTGTAGCGCCCGCCTTCGGTGTCGCGGCGGCGGTTGACGCCGGCCTTGGCGACCCAGTCGTGGGGGCCGGCGGCCAGGCGCTGGCTGCGCGCCTGCGCCAGTGCCTGGCCGGCCTGCGCTGCGCGCAGCACCGGCAGCTCGGTCAGCGCCTGTTGCACGGCAGCGCTGGCCGGCAGCAGGGGCAGGGGTGGAGGTTCTTGCGCGCTGGCGGCGCCGGCGGCCAGGAGGCAGAGCAGGGCGCCGAGCCAGCGGCGCGGCAGGAGCGGTGTGGTTGGCATCGGGTTATCCCAGGTGTCCAAAGGTGAGCAAGGGTTGGGCCCAGTAGGTGATTTGTGGGTTCGGCAGGGCCTGGCGCAGCTGCGCCAGCAGGGGCTCGATGTGGGCCTGCGCCAGTGCCATGTGCACCAGCACGCGGCGCGCACGGCCCTGCACCTGCTCCATGGCCGTGGCCAGGTGGATTTGCGCCCCCATGCCCTGGGCCGGCACCAGGGTGAAGCCGGGGGCGAGCTGGGGCAGGCGGTGCAGCAGGTCGAGCAGGTCGTCCTCCAGGGCGCTGGGAATGGCCAGGGTGAGCAGGCAGTCGGGGGCGGGGGTAGGCGTCATGTCGTCGGGCGCGCGCGGCGGCGGGTGGCGGTGGGCTGGCCGAAGCGGCGGTACAGCAGCGGCAGCAGCACGAGGGTGAGCAAGGTGGAGCTGACCAGCCCGCCGATGACGACGATGGCCAGCGGGCGCTGGATTTCCGAGCCCGGCCCGGTGGCCAGCAGCAGCGGGATCAGCCCCAGGGCGGTGATGCTGGCGGTCATGAGCACCGGGCGCAGGCGGCGCAGCGCGCCCTGGCGCACGACCTCGGATGGTGCCAGGCCGCGCGCGGCCAGCTGGTTAAAGCAGGTGACGAGCACCAGGCCGTTGAGCACGGCAATGCCCATGAGGGCGATGAAGCCGACCGATGCCGGTACCGACAGGTATTCGCCGCTGGCAGCCAGGGCGACGACGCCGCCGATCAGCGCCAGCGGGATGTTGGCAAACACCAGCAGCGCCTGGCGCAGGCTGCCCAGGGTGGCAAACAGCAGGCCGATGATGAGCACCAGCGCCACGGGTACCACCAGTGCCAGGCGTGCGGCGGCGCGCTGCTGGTTCTCGAACTGGCCGCCCCAGGCCAGGCGGTAGCCGGCGGGCAGCTGCACCTGCTGCGCCACGGCGGCCTGGGCCTGGGCGACGAAGCCCACCAGGTCGCGCCCACGCACGTTGGCGCGCACCACGGCCATGCGCGAGGATTGCTCGCGCTCGACCTTGACCGGGCCGTCGATGACTTCGAGCTGTGCCAGCTGCGCCAGCGCCACCGATTGCCCGCCCGCCAGCGGCAGGCGCAGCTGTGCAAACTGCGTCGGCGACAGGCGCAGGGCGTCGCCGCCGCGCAGCAGCAGCGGCGTGCGCCGGGCCTCCTGCAGCACCAGGCCGGTGCGCTGGCCTTCGATCAGGGTGCGCAGGCTGCTTTGCACCTGTTCGACCGACAGGCCCAGGCGGCCGATGGCCTGGCGGTCCAGGGCCACGCGCAGGTATTGCAGGCCGTCGTTCTTGGTGGTGAGCACGTCCTCGCTGCCCTCGATGCCTTGGAGCACCTGCACGATGGCGGCCGCCAGGCGCGAGAGCTCCTCGGTGCTGGGGCCAAAAATCTTCACCGCCAGGTCGCCGCGCACGCCCGAGAGCATTTCCGAGGTGCGCATCTCGATCGGCTGCGTAAAGCTCAGGGCGATGCCCGGAATGCCTTCGGCAGCGCTGCGGATGGCATCGATCAGCGCCTCTTTGCTGTCAAAGCGCCACTGCGCGCGCGGCTTGAGCACCAGGAAGCTGTCGGTGTCGTTAAACCCCATGGCATCCAGGCCGAGCTCGTCGGAGCCGACGCGGGCGACGATGCGCTCGACCTCGGGCACCTGCGCCAGGATGCGCTGCTGCAGCAGCATGTCGGTGGCGGCCGAGCGGTCGAGGTCGATCGAGGGCAGTTTTTCCACCTGCACGATGACGTCGCCCTCGTCGAGCTGCGGCATGAACGACTTGCCGATGAACGGAAACAGCGCCAGTGCGCCGGCCAGGGCCAGCAGCGCCACCAGGCCGACGCTGCGCGGGTGCGCCAGGGCCTTGTCCAGCAGCGGTGCGTAGGCCGCCTCCAGCTTGCGCACCAGCCAGGGGCTGTGGTGTGCATGGCCCTCGGCCGGGGGCTTGAGCAGCAGCGAGGCCAGCACCGGGATCACCGTCAGCGACAGCAGCAGCGAGGCGCCCAGGGCGAAGACGATGGTCAGCGCCACCGGGCCAAAGAGCTTGCCTTCGAGGCCCTGCAGCGTCAGCAGCGGCAGGAAGACGATCATGATGATGGCCATGCCTGCGCCCACGGGCGTTGCGACTTCGCTGGTGGCGCGGTAGAGCTGGTGCAGGCGCGGCGTGCCGGGGTCGGCCGGGCGCGCCTCGATGTTCTCCACCACCACCACGGCGGCATCGACCAACATGCCAATGGCAATCGCCAGGCCACCGAGCGACATCAGGTTCGCCGACAGCCCCCACTGCTGCATCAGCACGAAGGTGGCGAGCGCCGACAGCGGCAGGATCAGCGCCACCACCAGCGCCGCGCGCAGCTGGCCCAGGAACAGGAACAGCAGCACCAGTACCAGCGCAATGGCTTCGAGCAGGGCCTTGCTGACGGTGCCAATGGCGCGCTCGACCAGCGCCCCCCGGTCGTAGAACGGGCGCAGGGTGATGCCTGCGGGCAGGTTGGCCTCGATCTCCTGCAGCTGCGCGCGCACGTCGGCCACCAGCTGGCGCGCGTTGGCGCCGCGCAGGCCCAGCACCAGGCCCTGCACGGCCTCGCCCTGGCCGTCTTGCGTCACGCTGCCGTAGCGCGTGAGGGCGCCCAGGCGCACCTCGGCGACGTCGCCCACGCGCACCGCCATACCGCCTTGCTGCGCCACGGCGATGGCGCGCACGTCGGCCAGGCTCTGGATGCTGCCGTCGCTGCGCACCAGCAGCGCTTCTTCGCCGTTCACCAGGCGCCCGGCGCCGTCGTTCTTGTTGTTCGCCGCCAACGCGTCCTGCAGCTGCTGCAGCGACAGCTGGCGCGCGGCCAGCGCCGCCAGGTCGGGCACGACCTCGAAGCTCTCGACCCGTCCGCCCAGGGTGTTGACGTCGGCCACGCCGGGGATGCCGCGCAGGCGCGGGCGCACGACGTAGTCCAGCAGGCGGCGTTTTTCCGCCAGGCTGGCCTCACCCTCGACGGTGAACATGAACATCTCGCCCAGCGGCGTGGTGATGGGCGCCAGGCCGCCGCTGGTGCCCGGCGGCAGCTCGCCCAGGACGCCGGCCAGACGCTCGCTGACCTGCTGGCGTGCCCAGTAGATATCGGTGCCGTCGGCAAAATCGAGCGTGATGTCGGCCAGCGCGTACTTGGCCTGCGAGCGCAGCATGGTCTGGTGCGGTATGCCCAGCAGCTCCTGCTCGATGGGGGCGACGATGCGCACCTCGACCTCGGCCGGCGTCATGCCCGGGGCTTTGAGGATGAGCTTGACCTGGGTCGTGGAGACGTCGGGGAAGGCGTCGATCGGCAGCTGGCGCATGGCCAGCCAGCCGGCGCCGACCAGGCCCAGGGTGAGCAGCGCCATCAGCAAGCGCTGCGCCAGGGCAAAGGCAATCAGGCGGCGCAGGATCACGGTGTGCCTCCGCTGCCTTCGTTACCCAGGCCGAGCCAGGCGCCCTTGAGCGCCGCCAGGCCGGCGATGGCCACGGCATCGCCGGCCTGCAGGCCGGAGAGCACGCGGTAGCCCTGCGTGCTGGCGGGCCCCAGGCGCACGGCGGTGGGCACGAAGCCTTGCGCGCTGCGCACGAAGACATAGGCCTTGCCCTGCTGGTAGACCACGGCCTGCGCCGGCACCTGCAGGGCGCTGGTATCGGCCGCCGTCGGCTGGTCGGTGAGCGTCGCCTCGACGAACTGCCCGACGCGCAGGCAATCCTCGGCCGCCTGCCAGCGGGCGCGCACCTGCACCGTCTGGTTGCCGGGGTTGACCTGCGGCACGATCGCCGTCAGCTCGGCCGGTGCCTGGCAGCCGGCCACGCGCAGGCGCGCGCCCAGTGCCAGCCGCGCCACCTGCGCCGGCTGCGCCTGCAGCACCAGGGCGAGGGGGCCGCTGCGGGCCACCTTGGCCACTGCCATCCCGGCCTCCAGGCGCTGGCCCGGCAGGACGGCGACGTCGAGCACCGTGCCGCTGCTGCTGGCGCGCAGCAGCAGCTGCGGCTGCAGGGTGCCGCCCGCCGTCAGGCCCAGGGCCTGCAGCGCCTGGCGGCGTTCCTGCAGCGTGATCTGCGCCTGCTCGTGCGCGGCGCGGCTGTCCTGCAGGCGTTGGCCGGCGATGATGCCTTCGGCGTGCAGCTGCTCGTCACGCGCGAGCTTGCTCGCCGCCAGGCGCGCCTGCGACTGCGCCTGCAGCCACTCGCGCTGCCAGGCCAGCAGCTCCGGGCTGCTGACGCGCGCCAGCGGCTGGCCGGCCTTGACCTTGTCGCCCGGTGCTACCAGCACCTGCTGCACCACGCCGGCGAGCGGGCTGCTGACGAGTTCGGTGGCCTGCGGTGGCAGCTCCACCTGGCCGGGTAGCACCAGGCCGGCACCAGCGCTGCTGGCACTGGGGGCCAGGGCCAGGGTGCGCACGCCGGCGGCTTCGGCCTGGGCTGGTGTCAGGGTGATGGCGGGTATCGGCTCGGCCGCCCAGGCGGGGCCGCAGCACAGCAGCGCCAGGGTGGCGCGCTGCAGGAGGGAGGGGATGTGGGGCATGTGGTAAGTGGCAGGCAAAACCACGCGAAGAGTGGTGGCTGCGTGCCAGCTTACCTAGGCAGGCTGAACGGTAGGTGAATGGCCTTCAGCGCCCGCGCAGAAACAGCGCGTCGAGCTCTTTCATGCTCAGCTGGCGCCAGGTCGGGCGGCCGTGGTTGCACTGGTCGGCGCGCTCGGTGGCTTCCATCTGGCGCAGCAGGGCGTCCATCTCCGGCAGGCTCAGCTGGCGGTTGGCGCGCACCGCGCCGTGGCAGGCCATGGTGGCGAGGATTTCGTTGCGTGCGCGCTGCACCACGCGACTGGCGTCGTGGCTGGCCAGGTCGGCGAGCACGCTGCGCGCCAGCGCCACCGCGTCGCCCTGCACCAGGGCGCTGGGCACGGCGCGCACGGCCAGGGTTTTGGGCGAGAACGGCGTCACCTCCAGCCCCAGCTGCTCCAGCGCCGGGCCCTGCTCCTGGGCGCAGGCCAGTTCCTCGGGCGTGGCGGCAAAGGTGGCGGGGATGAGCAGCGGCTGGCTGGCAATGCGCGCGCCCTGGTCGAGTTGCGCCTTGAGCCGCTCGTAGACGATGCGCTCGTGCGCCGCGTGCATATCGACCAGCACCAGGCCCTGGGCGTTCTGCGCCAGCACGTAAACGCCGTGCAGCTGCGCCAGCGCGCGCCCCAGGGGCCAGTGCGGGGGCGCGGCCGCCGGCGTTGGCGGCACCGCCAGCGTGGCGCCGGCAGCGGGTTCAGCAGCGGTTGAGGGCGGCGCTGGCGTCCACAGCGCACCCAGGTCGCTCACCTTGTGGCCGACCGGGCTCTCAAATTTGATAGCTGCTTGCGCTTGCCAGATGGGCATTTGCGAATATTTTTGCTCTGGAAATGGCTCTGGCTGCGCGCTAGCAGCTATTGTTTGTGTAGCAACTGCGGGCGCCGCCTGCGCTGTGCGCGGCGCCGCCAGGGCTTGATCGAGGGCGTGGAACACCGCTTGGTGCACCTCGCGGCTGTCGCGAAAGCGCACCTCGATCTTGGTCGGGCGCACGTTCACGTCCACGCGCAGCGGGTCGATCTCCAGGTACAGCGCGTAGCACGGCTGCTTGTGGCCGTGCAGCACGTCCTCGTAGGCGCTGCGCACGGCGTGCTGCAGCACCTTGTCGCGCACGTAGCGGCCGTTGACGTAGCAATACTGCTGGTCGGCGCGTGCGCGCGCGGCATCGGGCAGGCCGGCGCGGCCAGTGACCGTGAGTGGCCCGGCGCGGTATTGCACGGCCACCGATTGCGCCACGAACTCCTCGCCCAGCACGTCGGCCAGGCGCTGCGCCAGCGCCTCTGTGCTGGGCGCCTGGCCGGGGGCGAGGCAGGCGCGCCACTGCTGCACCAGCCGGCCTTCGTGCCAGATGGCAAAGCCGACGTCGGGCCGCGCCAGGGCGTGGCGGCGCACGGCCTCGGTGCAGTGCGCCAGTTCGGTGGCGTCGCTTTTGAGGAATTTGCGCCGCGCCGGGGTGCTGAAGAACAGCTCCTTGACCTCGATGGTGGTGCCCGTGCCGCGCGCTGCCGGGCGCAGCTCGCCGCTGCGCGCATCGAGCAAGAAGGCGCTGGCCTGGCCCGCCGGGCGCGAGAGCAGGGCGGTTTCCGAGACCGAGGCGATCGCCGCCAGCGCCTCGCCACGAAAGCCCATGGTGGCCACGCTTTCCAGGTCGTGCAGGCTGGCGATCTTGCTCGTGGCGTGGCGGCGCAGGGCCACGGCGAGCTCGCCCTGCGGGATGCCGCAGCCGTCGTCCTCGACGCTGACCAGGCGCACACCGCCGGCGAGCAGGCGCACCGTGATCTGGCGTGCGCCGGCGTCGAGCGCGTTGTCCACCAGCTCGCGCACCACGGCGGCGGGGCGCTCGATGACTTCGCCGGCGGCGATCTGGCTGATGAGCTCGTCGGGCAGCTCGCGGATGGGGCGGCGGGGCAGGGGGGCGGGGGTGGTGTCGTTCACCGGCGCGATTTTAGGAGCTGGGGATAATGCGCGGTTTGCCCTTTGCCCGCCGTCCGGCGCCGCCCCATGGAAATCATTGCCTTCTTGATCGACTTCATCTTGCACGTAGACAAGCACCTGGAGGCCTTCGTTGCCAGCTACGGCGCCTGGGTGTATGCGCTTTTGTTCCTGATCGTGTTCATCGAGACCGGGCTGGTGGTGATGCCGTTTTTGCCGGGTGATTCGCTGCTGTTCATTGTCGGCGCGCTCAGCGGCGTGGGGCTCTTGAATTTTCCGCTGGCCTGCGCGCTGCTGCTGCTGGCGGCGGTGCTGGGCGACCAGTGCAACTACCAGATCGGGCGCTACTTTGGCCCCAAGGTGTTCCAGTGGGAACAGTCGCGCTGGTTCAACAAAAAAGCCTTTGACCAGGCACACGCTTTTTACGAGCGCTACGGCGGCATCACCATCGTGCTGGCGCGCTTCATGCCGTTCATTCGCACCTTTGCGCCGTTCGTGGCCGGCGTGGCGGACATGGGGCGCAAAAAATTCACGGCCTTCAACGTCGGCGGCGCGCTCTTGTGGGTGCTGGGCATTGCCACGGCGGGGTACTTCTTTGGCAACCTGCCCTGGGTGCGCCAGCACCTGGAGAAGATCATCTGGGGCCTGATCTTGATCCCGGGCCTGATCGCCATTTTTGGCGCCTGGCGCGCCGGCCGTGCCGAGGGCCGGGCTGAGGGCGTGTTGAACGCCCCTGAAAAATAGAACCAAGACAGCAGCAAACCAATACGCAAAATCAACGGAAAAAATTGAATTTTCTTCATACAATTCAATGCGTTGCATGAATTGGAAGATCCGCAAATGGTTGCGCTTTTTGATGATCCCATCCATCTGGAGCCCTTGTTGCCCAGGGATGTGGTGGCCGATGGCGTGCTGGGCAAAGCGCATGATTTGCGCACGGAGGCTGCGCGCCTGGCTGGCGCTTGCCAGGGGGGCGTGAGCCGCGAGCTGGCGGCGCTGCTGCGCTCCATGAACTCGTACTACTCCAACAAAATCGAGGGCGAGCACACCCGGCCAGTCGATATTGCAAGGGCGCTGGCCAGCGATTTTTCCCGGGATGAGGACCAGGCCAGGCTGCAGAGGCTCGCGTTGTCCCACATTCGTACCGAAATCTGGATCCAGGACATGCCTTGGGCCACTACGGAGCTCTACTCCGTTCAGGCCCTCACAGAGATTCACGCGCACCTCTTTGGGCAGCTGCAGGCCCACGATCGCATCGTGCGTATGCATGACAAAGAGGGCGCTGTCGTGGAAGAGATCGAGGCGCAGCCTGGCCAGCTGCGCACACGTCCGGTGGCCGTCAAGCACCATATTGCCCCCGACGGGCGTGCACTCGACGCCATGCTGGTGCGCTGGTCGGATGTTTACCGATCCGCGCGGCGCGGTGAAATGCAGATCGTCGCTGCCGCCGCAGCCCATCACCGGCTGACGTGGATTCACCCTTTTCTCGATGGCAATGGCCGCACCGCCAGGCTGCACACCCTGGCGGTGTTGCAGTCGCTGGGCCTCACCACAGGGCTGTGGTCGCCGCTACGGGGGCTGGCGCGCAGCGGCGAACGCTATAGCAAGATGCTGGCGAACGCAGACATGCCCCGCATGGGCGATATGGACGGACGCGGCCAGCGCAGCGAGAAAATGCTGCTCGAATGGATCGACTTTTTCCTCGATACCTGCCTCGACCAGGTGCGCTTCATGGGCGAAATGCTCAATCTGCAGGCCATGCAAAAGCGCCTGGCGGCCTTGCTGGCCCACGAGCAGCACGTAGGTCGGCGGGGGCTGCGCATGGAGGCGCTGCGGCCCCTGCACTACCTTTTCGCCACCCAGGGCGAGTTGCCGCGCGGCGACTTTGCCAGCATGACGGGGCTTGGCGAGCGCACAGCCACAACCCTGATCGGCCACCTGCTGGCGGCGGGGCTGCTGCGCTCGGACACGCCGCGTGGCCATGTACGCTTTGGAATCCCGATGGATGGGCTGCGGTTTTTGTTTCCCAACCTCTGGCCAGAGGCCGAAGCGGACGCGGCAAGTGCCGCGTGATGGTGGGGGGGCCGGGCTTAAACCTGCGCTGTCAGCACGCGCTCAACCGCGCGGTCGTCGCCCAGCACGATGAAGGCGAACAGCAGCTCCTGCAGGTTCTGCGCCTGTGCGGTTTTGCGCGCCAGCAGGGGCGTGGCCTGGGGGTTGAGGACGATGAAATCCGCCTCGCTGCCCGGCTGCAAGCTGCCAATCACGCCTTCGAGCCCCAGCGCCTGCGCCGCGCCGCCGGTGTGCTGCCACCATAGCTGCGATGGCGCCAGGCTCAGGCCGGGCTTGCTCTGGCCTTCGCGGGCGACGTAGTAGGCGGCGAGCATGGTGCGAAACGGGCTCAGGCTGGTGCCCCCGCCGACGTCGCTGGCCAGGCCGTAGCGCATGACCTGGCGCTGTGCGCTGGCGTAGTCAAAAAAACCGCTGCCCAGAAACAGGTTGCTGCTGGGGCTGACGGCGGCGGCGGCGCCGCTGGTGTGCATCAGGGCGCGGTCGGTGTCGTCGAGGTAGATGCAATGCGCGTACACCGCGCGCGGGCGCAGCAGGTCAAACTGGCGGTACACGTCGAGGTAGGAGCGCGCCTGGGGGTACAGCGGCTGCACCCAGCGCACCTCGTCGCGGTTTTCGGCCACATGGCTTTGAATCCAGGTGCTCGGGTGGCGGGCGGCGAGCTCGGCGGCGCCGCGCAGCTGCGCGTCGCTGCTGGTGGGGGCGAAGCGCGGCGTGATGGCGTAGCCCAGGCGGCCCTGGCCGTGCCAGCGGGCGATCAGCGTCTCGGTGTCGAGCAGGCTTTGTTCGGTCTGGTCGCGCACGCCGTCGGGGCTGTGGCGGTCTTGCAGGACTTTGCCCGTCATCATGCGCAGGCCGCGCGCCTGCGCCTGGGCAAAAAAAGCATCGACCGAGCTGGGGTGCGAGGTGGCAAAGGCCAGCGCCGTGGTCACGCCGTGGCGCTGCAGCTCGTCAAAGAAAAACTGCGCCACCTGCTGCGCGTGTGCGGGCATGGCAAAGCGTGCCTCGGTGGGGAAGGTGTATTGCTCCAGCCAGGGCAGCAGGCCGTCGGCGGGCGCGCCGATCACGTCCAGCTGCGGGTAGTGCACATGCATGTCGATAAAGCCCGGGACGATCAGCCGGTCGGGCCAGTGCTGCGTCAGCTGCAGCTGCGGGTGGCGTGCGGCCACGGCCTGGTAGGGGCCGGCGTCGAGCACCTGCTGCACGCCCTGGGCGTTGGCTTGGGTGACGAGCAGGCCGTCGCTGTCGTACAGCGGCTCGCCGTTGGCGGCAAAGCGCAAGAGGGGGGCGCGGTAGGCGGGCATGGGTTACACCGTGCGGTTGCGCGCCAGCGGCGGGTTTTTGGCGAAGTAGCGCGTGATGCCGCGCATGAGGGCGTCGGCCAGCTGCACCTGGTAGGCGGCAGAGCGCAGCTTGGCTTCTTCCTCGGGGTTGCTGATGAAGGCGGTTTCGACCAGCACGCTCGGAATGTCGGGCGCCTTGAGCACGGCAAAACCCGCCTGCTCCACGCGCGGCTTGTGCAGTTTGGCCATGCCGCCGATCTCGCCGAGCAATACGCTGCCGAGCTTGAGGCTGTCGTTGATCTGCGCCGTGGTGCTCATGTCGAGCAGCGCGCTTTGCACGTGGCGGTCTTGCGTGCGCACGTTCAGGCCGCCCACCAGGTCGGACTGGTTCTCTTTGTTGGCCAGCCAGCGCGCCGCCGAGCTGGAGGCGCCGCTTTGGCTCAGGGCGAAGACGCTGGCGCCGTTGGCGCTGGGGGTGGTGAAGGCATCGGCGTGGATGGAGACGAACAGGTCGGCCTGCACGCGCCGCGCTTTTTCGACCCGCGTGCCCAGGGGCACGAAGTAGTCGTCGTCGCGCGTCAGGTAGGCGCGCATGGGGTTGCCGCCGATGCTGGCGGCGTTGATGCGCTCGCGCAGCAGGTGCGCCACTTTCAGCACCACGTCTTTCTCGCGCGTGCCGCCGGGGCCGATGGCGCCCGGGTCTTCGCCGCCGTGGCCGGGGTCGAGGGCGATGATGATCAGGCGGTCGGTCTGCCGGCCGCTGCGCGGGCTCGGCGTGGCCGGAGGCGCGGCTGCAGCCGCTACGGGGGCGCTGGCGGCCGGGGGCGGCGGCGTGGACGTGGGGGCGGTTGCCGGGCGCTGGCCTTGTTGGGCGATGAGCTCGCCCAGCGGGTCCGGGGCGCTGCCGTGTTTTTCTGCCGCTGCGCTGGCCGTGCTGGCGGCGGGCGTGGGGGGGTGCTGGCCGGGGGGGCGGCGGGGTTGTCGCCCAGGTGCTCGGCAATCAGGGCTTCGAGTGGGTCGGCGGCCTGGGCCGGGTAGAGGTCGAACACCAGCCGGTGCTGGTAGGCGGCCACGGGCGCCAGGGTAAAGACCTGGGGCCGGGCGGCCTGCTTGAGGTCGATCACCAGGCGCACCACGCCGGGCGCGTTCTGGCCGACGCGGATGCCGGCGATGTTCGGGTCGTCGGCGCGCACCTTGGCCACCAGCTCGCGCAGCGCCGGGTTCAGGTCGATGCCCTCGATATCGACTGCCAGGCGCGGCGGCTGCGGCAC
>JAJTBK010000346.1 GCA_021286965.1 Comamonadaceae bacterium
GAAAATACCGTCACCGCCGGCATCGTCAGCGCCAAGCAGCGCGACACCGGCGACTACCTGCCTTTCATCCAGACCGACGTCGCCATCAACCCCGGCAACTCTGGCGGGCCGCTGCTCAATATGCGCGGCGAGGTGGTGGGCATCAACAGCCAGATTTATTCGCGCTCGGGCGGCTTCATGGGCATCTCGTTTGCCATCCCGATCGACGAGGCCATGCGCGTGAGCGAGCAGCTGCGTGCCAGCGGGCGCGTGACGCGCGGGCGTATTGGCGTGCAAATCGGCCCCGTGACCAAGGACATTGCCGAATCCATTGGCCTGGGCAAGCCGCAAGGGGCGCTGGTGTCGGCGGTGGAGCCGGGCTCGCCGGCGGAAAAAGCCGGTGTCGAGGCCGGTGACGTCATCACCAAGTTCGACGGCAAGGCGATCGACAAAGTCTCGGATCTGCCGCGCCTGGTGGGCAACACCAAGCCGGGCCACAAGAGCCAGCTGACGGTGTTGCGCCGGGGCAGTCTGCGCGAGCTGGCCATCACCATCGCCGAGGTCGAGCCCGATGAAAAACAGGCCAGCCTGGGCGGCCAGGGCAAGGCCAAGCCCTCGGCAGCGGCCCAGCAGCTGGGCCTGGCGCTGGCCGAGCTGACGGCGGCGCAGAAAAAAGAGCTGCACCTGCGTGGCGGCCTGCGCGTGCTGGCCGCCAGCGATGCGGCTGCGCGCGCCGGGCTGCAGGAGGGCGACGTGATTTTGGCCGTGGCCAACGCCGAGACGCTGACGCTCAGGGATTTCGAGGCGGCACTGGCCAAGGTGGACAAGAGCCGGCCGATCAACGTCCTCGTGCGCCGGGGGGAGTGGGCGCAGTATGTGCTGATCCGTCCGGGGCGCTGAGGCCGTCGCCTGCGCGCAGCAGATAAAATCCCCCCTTTGCCGCAGGCGGCAGAACCAGCCCAGGGCGCGTCGTCGTTGGACGCGCCCTTTTTCTTGCCCGCCCTGCTGCGGTTGAACCCAGAAAAAATTGCTTGATGAACCACATCCGTAACTTTTCCATCATTGCGCACATCGACCATGGCAAGTCCACCCTGGCCGATCGCCTGATCCAGCGCTGCGGCGGCCTGGCCGAGCGTGAGATGGAGGCCCAGGTGCTCGACTCGATGGACATCGAGAAGGAGCGCGGCATCACCATCAAGGCGCAGACGGCGGCGCTGTCGTACAAGGCCAAGGATGGCCAGGTCTACAACCTCAACCTCATCGATACGCCCGGCCACGTGGACTTTTCCTACGAAGTCTCGCGCTCGCTCTCGGCCTGCGAGGGCGCGCTGCTGGTGGTGGACGCCAGCCAGGGCGTGGAGGCGCAAACGGTGGCCAACTGCTACACCGCGCTCGACCTGGGCGTGGAGGTCATGGCCGTGCTCAACAAGATGGATTTGCCGCAGGCCGACCCCGACAACGCCAAGGCCGAGATCGAGGACGTGATCGGCATCGACGCCTCCGACGCCATTCCCTGCTCGGCCAAGACCGGCATGGGCATCGATGAAATTCTGGAAGCCATCGTTGCCAAGGTGCCCGCGCCCAAGGGCAAGCCCGATGGCCCGCTGCGCGCCATGATCATCGACAGCTGGTTCGACAGCTACGTCGGCGTCGTCATGCTGGTGCGCGTGGTCGATGGCGAATTGAAGAAGGGCGAGCGCTTCAAGATGATGGCCAGCGGCGCCGCCTACGAGGCGAATCAGCTGGGCGTTTTTACCCCCGCCACCGTGCAGCGCGATGCGCTGCGTGCGGGCGAGGTCGGTTTCATCATTGCCGGCATCAAGGAATTGAAGGCCGCCAAGGTGGGCGACACCATCACGCTGGAAAAAAAGCTGCCGAACAACGCCGGCCCGGCCGCTGAGGCTCTGCCCGGCTTCAAGGAAATCCAGCCCCAGGTGTTCGCCGGGCTCTACCCCACCGAGGCCAACCAGTACGACGCGCTGCGCGACGCGCTGGAGAAGCTCCAGCTCAACGACGCCTCGCTGCACTTCGAGCCCGAGGTGTCGCAGGCGCTGGGCTTTGGCTTTCGCTGCGGCTTTTTGGGCCTCTTGCACATGGAAATCGTGCAAGAGCGCCTGGAGCGCGAGTTCGACCAGGACCTCATCACCACCGCGCCCAGCGTGGTCTATGAAGTGGTCAAGGGCGACGGCGAAGTCATCATGGTGGAGAACCCGTCGAAGATGCCCGACCAGGGCCGCATCCAGGAGGTGCGCGAGCCCATCGTCACCGTGCACCTGTACATGCCGCAAGACTACGTCGGCCCGGTGATGACGCTGGCGAACCAGAAGCGCGGCGTGCAGCTCAACATGCAGTACCACGGCCGCCAGGTCATGCTGACCTACGAGCTGCCGCTGGGCGAGATCGTGCTCGACTTCTTCGACAAGCTCAAATCCGTCAGCCGGGGCTACGCCTCCATGGACTACGAGTTCAAGGAGTACCGGGCGTCGGACGTGGTCAAGGTCGATATCCTGCTCAACGGCGAGAAGGTCGATGCCCTGTCCATCATCGTGCACCGCACGCAGGCGCAATACCGGGGGCGGGCGGTGGCGGCCAAGATGCGTGAAATCATCTCGCGCCAGATGTTCGATGTGGCGATTCAGGCCGCCATCGGCGCCAACATCATCGCCCGTGAAACCATCAAGGCGCTGCGCAAGAACGTGCTGGCCAAGTGCTACGGCGGCGATATTTCGCGTAAGCGCAAGCTGCTGGAAAAGCAAAAGGCCGGTAAAAAACGCATGAAGCAGATTGGGGCCGTCGAAGTGCCGCAAGAAGCCTTCCTCGCCATTTTGCAAGTAGAGGATTGAGCGCGATGCTGCAAGCCATGCAATTCATCACCGCCGCCGTGCTGGCGGCCTTTGGCGGCTACATCGCCGCCTGGTACCTGGGCGCGCTGGAGGGCAATTTCGCCCTGCTGCTGTTCCTGGCCACCTTCGTCACAGGCCTGTACTGGCTGGCCGAGCGTTTTTACTTTCTGCCCGAGCGCCGTCGCGCCGCCGCTGCGCTGGAGCAGGCCGACGCGCAGCGGCGCGCTGAGCTCGATCGCATGGGCATCCAGAAAGTGGATGGCGACGTGAGCGAGGCGCGCAGCCGCATCCTGGCCCAGCCCTGGTGGCTGGACTGGACGGCGGGGCTGTTTCCGGTGATCGCGGCCGTTTTCTTCCTGCGCTCGTTCCTGTTCGAACCGTTCAAAATCCCGTCCGGCTCCATGATCCCGACGCTGCTCGTGGGCGACCTGATCCTGGTGAACAAGTTCACCTACGGTATCCGCCTGCCCGTCATCAACAAAAAAATCACCGAGGGCAACCCGGTGCAGCGCGGCGACGTGATGGTGTTTCGCTACCCGCCGCAGCCGAGCATGGACTACATCAAGCGTGTGGTTGGCATTCCCGGCGACGAGGTGGCGTACCTGAACAAGCGCCTGACCGTGAACGGCCAGCCCGTGGCCACCAGCGCCCTGCCTGATTTCTTCGACCGCGACGCCATGCGCTACTTCCAGCAGTTTGACGAGCAACTCGCGGCCCAGCAGAGCCACCGCATCATCGTCAACCCCGAGGTGCCGGCCTTCGTGCAGGGCGCGAGCAATTTCGAGTACCGCGACCACTGCAGCTACAGCGTCGAAGGCGTGGTCTGCAAGGTGCCTGCAGGCCACTATTTCATGATGGGCGACAACCGCGATAATTCGCTCGATTCGCGTTACTGGGGTTTTGTGCCGGATCAGAACATCGTCGGCAAGGCGTTTTTCGTCTGGATGAACTTCGGCAACCCGCAACGCATTGGCGCTTTCCATTAAACCAACGAGGGGATATCACATGACGGGACATCACTTGAGCCGCCGCAGCCGCTTTCACCAGCGCGGGCTGTCGTTCTTCGGCCTGGTTTTCGTCGGCGTTTTTGCCGTCGCTGTCTTTGCCATCGGCGGCCAGTCGGTGCCCATCTTCCTGGAGAACCAGGCGATTCGCAAAGCCGCCGCCAAGGCGGCACGCGAAGGCAGCACGGTGCCCGAAGTGCGCAGCATCTTCGACAAGGCAACGCAGATCGACGACATCAAATCCCTCAAAGGCTCGGACCTGGAGGTGAGCAAGCGCAACGACAAGATCGTCGTCTCCTACCAATACTCGCGCGAGATCGCACTGGCCGGCCCGGCGTTTCTCGTCTACCGCTTCAACGAACAGACCCACTAGGTGCCCCCCAGTCTTCTAGCGCTGCAGCAACGCCTGCAGCATGATTTTTCCGACCCCGCGCTCTTGCAGCGGGCCGTCACCCACCGCAGTTTTTGTGCCGATCACAACGAGCGCCTGGAATTCCTGGGCGACTCGGTGCTGAACCTGGCCGTCTCCAGCCTGCTGTACGCGCGCCTGGCGCGCCTGCCCGAGGGCGATCTCTCGCGCGTGCGCGCCAACCTCGTCAAGCAAGACACGCTGCACCAGCTGGCGCTGCGCCTGCAGCTGCCCGAGGTGTTGCGCCTGGGCGAGGGCGAATCCAAGTCCGGCGGCAAGCAGCGCCCCTCCATCCTGGCCGACGCCCTCGAAGCGCTGATTGGCGCCGTCTACCTCGATGCCGGCTACACCTGCGCCGAAGCCCTGGTGCACCGCCTGTTCGAGCGCGTCGAGATCAACCCGCAGATGCAGGCCGCCTCCAAGGACGCCAAAACCGCGTTGCAGGAGTGGCTGCAGGGCCGCAAACTGAAACTACCCC
>JAJTBK010000348.1 GCA_021286965.1 Comamonadaceae bacterium
GTCAGCGCATGCGGGCGGAACGGGCTGATGGGCGCCTTGCGGGCGCTGGGCGCCACCAGCTCGGGGTGGTAGGCGTAGCGGCCGAAGTGCAGGATCTGCATGCAGATCTTGCCGCCCGCATCGTGCACCGCCTGCGTCACCACCTTGTGCTTGTCGGCCTCCTGCTGCGTCGTCATGGCCGCGCCGCCGGGCATGGGGCGCCCCTCGGCGTTGGGGGCGATGCCGCCGGTCACGATCAGGCCCACGCCGCCGCGCGCACGCTCGGCGTAGAAGGCTGCCATGCGCTCAAAGCCGTTCGGCGCTTCCTCCAGGCCCACGTGCATGGAGCCCATGAGCACGCGGTTCTTGAGCGTGGTAAAGCCCAGGTCCAGCGGGGCGAGCAGGTGGGGGTATGGCGTGGCGGCAGCGGTCATGGTGGGGGGTCTTTCCTTGGACAAAAGCGGTCATCTATGCAACCGGTTGCATAAAAGTGTACGGTCGTTCGATTAACTATGCAACGGGTTGCATAGCAGGTTTACCCTGGATAGACTCGCCCGCCATGTCCCTGCCCCACGCCGTGCTCACTTCGCTCCTGGAAAAATCCACCTCGGGCTACGACCTGGCGCGGCGCTTTGACAAATCCATCGGCTACTTCTGGCCCGCCACGCACCAGCAGATCTACCGCGAGCTGGCGCGCATGGAGGCCGCCGGCTGGATCGAATCCTTCGTCCCGCCCGACGCCGGCAAGACGCGCAAGAAACACTACCGCGTGCTCGCTGCCGGCCGCACCGAACTGGCGCGCTGGACCGCCGAGCCGGCCGCCCCCATGGACCTGCGCGACGCGCTGACCGTCAAGCTGCGCGCCGATGCCGTGCTCGGCGAGGTCGATCTGCTGCCCGAGCTGCAGCGCCACCTGGCGCTGCACACGGCGCAACTGGCGCAGTACCGGCGCATCGAGGCCGAGGACTTCCCCCCCACCGCCCACCCCCTGCCCCGCACCCAGGCCATCCAGCACCTGATTTTGCAAAAAGGCATCCTCTACGAAGAGGGCGAAATCGCCTGGGGACAGGCGCTGCGCACGCTGCTGCAGGGCCCGTAAAATTGCCGCTGTTTTGCCGCCGGGGCCTGCATGTCTTTTCTGCCTGATTTCGTTCGACGCCTGCTCAGCCTGGGGCCCGCCGCGCCCAGCGTGCCCGCCACGCCGCCGGAGCAGGTGCGCCAGCAGTTCCAGGCCCTGAACCAGCTCGCGCCACTCAAGCACGAACCACCGCCCGAGGTGCCCGCCGCCACGGCGGCCACCTTCATCTGCCGCGAGCCGGTGCTCAACCGCCAGGAGCAGATTGCCGGCTACTTCTTTCACCTGCAAGAGCACTTGCAAACCCGGCTGCAGGGCAAAAGGGAGCCGCTGCACAAAGCCTACGACGACGCCCTGCTGCGCAGCCTCACCAGCCTGGGCATCCACCGCCTGCTCGGGCAGCGCAAAGCCTTCGTGCACCTGGCGCCGGCCTCGCTCGACAACCCGCTGCTGGCGCTGCTGCCGGCGCACAACAGCGTGCTCATGCTCGCACCCAACCAGCAGGCGTTCGATACGGCTGCACTGCCGGCCCAGCTCGCCGCCCTGCGCGCCCGGGGCATGGCCCACGGCTGGGTGCTTGATAAGCAGCTGCTGGCGCTGCACCCGGCGCTGCGCACCCTGGCCGCCCAGGCCGACTACGTGCAGGTGCACCTGGCCGAATTCGATGGCCTGGAGATCGAGGCCCTGCGCGAGACCCTGAGCAATGGCCGCGCCAGCACCCTGGCGCCGCTGCAGTGGATCGCGCAGGAGCTGCACAGCTTTGACGAGTTCAACCTGTGCTTCCAGGGCGGCTTTGGCTTCTTCATGGGCGACTTCGTCACCAGCCGCGAAAACTGGCACCCGCCCAAGAGCGAGATCAACCGCCTGCTGACCATCAAGCTGCTCAACCTGCTGCGCAGCGACGAGGAACTGAGCGTGATCGCACAGCAGATCACGGCCGACCCGGTGCTCACCTTCAAGCTGCTGCGCTACCTGAACTCGCCCGCCTTTGGCCTGGCGCAGCCGGTGCTGACCATCGACAAGGCGCTGATGGTGCTCGGGCGCGAGCGCTGCTACCGCTGGGTGTCGCTGCTGCTGTTCGACATCCAGCAGGGCGGCTACCGCGAGCGCGTGCTGGTCGAGCAGGCGCTCACGCGCGCCTTTTTCCTCGAAAGCCTGGCCGGCCAGGGCCAGCTGCAGGGCGCGCCGCCCGAGGAGCTGTTCATCCTCGGGCTGTTTTCCATGCTCGATCTGCTGATCGGCCACGCCCTGGACGCCATCCTGCAGGAAACCCACCTGCCCGCTCCCGTGCACGCCGCGCTGCTCGGCCAGGCCGGGCTGTACCGCAACGCCCTGCTGCTGGCGCAGGCGCTGGAGAAACAGCAATTCGAGGTCACCAAGGCCCTGGCCGACGGCCTGCAACTCGCCTCCCTGCAGGTGCTGTGCCTGAACATGCAGGCCCTGGGCCAGGCGAACGACATCATCGAAGTCGGCCACGCCTGATCGGCCGGCTGTGCGATAATGGCGGGCTTTTTGCGGAAAGTACGCCGAGTTTTTTGAATGTGCAAAAGGTTGCACATGGCCTGGCGCGGCTACCGCGAGTCAAAAGAGAGAAGACCATGAAAGAAGGCATTCACCCCAACTACCGCGAAGTGCTGTTCGTTGACCTGTCCAACGGCTTCAAGTTCGTGACCCGTTCCTGCGCCAACACCAAGGAAACCGACACCTTCGAAGGCAAGGAATACCCGCTGTTCAAGCTCGACACCTCGTCCGAGTCGCACCCCTTCTACACCGGCACGCAAAAGTCGGTGGACAACATGGGTGGCCGCGTGGAGAAGTTCCGCAACCGCTTCGCCAAGAAGTAATCTACGCTGCTGGGCGGCCCTGCCGCCCACCGTACGATACAAGGCAGCCGGGCGACCGCGCTGCCTTTTTTTCATCCTGCCCCATGAACCAGCCCAGCCCCGCCATCGTCACGCAAAGCGCCGCGCGCCCGCTGCCGCGCTGGGCGCTGCTGCTGCTGTGCCTGGCCTACGTGCTGCCGGGCTTTCTCGGGCGCGCGCCCTGGCGCCACGCCGACCTGGCAGCCTTTGGCTACATGCGCACGCTGGCGCAAGGCGGCGACTGGCTCGCCCCGAGCATGGTCGGCCTGCAACCCACGGGCGACGGCCTGCTGCCCTTGTGGCTCGGCGCCGCCGCCCTGCGCTGGGCCCCGGCGGCGCTCCCCCCCGAGCTGGCGGCGCGCCTGCCTTTTGTGTTCCTGCTCATCCTGACCCTGCTCGCCACCTGGTACGCCGTGTACTACCTGGCGCGCAGCCCCGGCGCGCAGCCCGTGGCCTTTGCCTTTGGCGGCGAAGCGCTGCCGCAGGACTACGCGCGCTCCATCGCCGATGCCGGCCTGCTCGCCCTGCTCGCCTGCCTGGGGCTGGCGCAGCTCGGGCATGAAATCACCAGCTACCTCACCCAGCTCGCCTGCACGGCGCTGGTGTTTTTTGCCGCCGCCATCTTTCCGCACCATCCGCGCCGGGGCAGCGCAGCCATGCTGCTCGGGCTGCCTGCGCTCACGCTCTCGGGCGCGCCCACCGTGGCCCTGCTGCTGGGCCTGGGTGCGGCAGCGCTGCTGCGTTACGCCCCGCTGACGGCGCACGACCGCAGCGGCCGCTGGGCCCTGGCCTGGCTCGCCACCAGCGCCGCCTGCGCCCTGCTCGCCAGCGCCCTGGACCTGTGGGTCTGGCGCATCGAGGCGCCGCACACACTCTGGCCCTATGCCCAAACCATCGCCCGCATGTTGATCTGGTTTGGCTGGCCGGCCTGGCCGCTGGCGCTGTGGACGCTGTGGCGCTGGCGCCGGCAAATCTGGAGCCGCCGGGGCCACCGCCACCTGTGGCTGCCGCTGGGGCTGGCCTCGGTCATGCTGGCCGTGTGCCTGTGCACCGAGCCCGCCGACCGCGCCCTGCTGCTGGGCCTGCCGGCACTCTCGGCCCTGGCCGCCTTTGCCCTGCCCACGCTGCAGCGCAGCCTGGCGGCGCTGATCGACTGGTTCACGCTGCTGTTCTTCAGCGCCTCGGCCATTGCCATCTGGGTCGTCTGGCTCTCGCTGCAAACAGGGTTTCCAGCGCAGCCTGCGGCCAACGTGGCACGCCTGGCGCCCGGCTTTGAGCCGCATTTTTCCGCCCTGCCCTTTGCCCTGGCGCTCGCCGCCAGCGCCGCCTGGTGCGCCCTGGTGTACTGGCGCGCAGCGCGCCAGCGCCACGCCCTCTGGAAAAGCCTGGTGCTGCCCGCCAGCGGCACCACCTTGGCCTGGCTACTGCTGCTGACGCTGTGGCTGCCGCTGCTGGACTACGCGCGCAGCTACGCGCCGCAGGTGCAGCGCATCGTCACCACCTTGGGCAGCGCTCCGGGCTGCGTGCTGGTGCAAGACCTGGGCGACTCACAGGTGGCGGCGCTGCAGTTTCATGGTGGGCTGGATTTACGCCCCATCGCCAGCGCCGCCGCGAATGACTGCCGCTGGCTGGCCGTGGCCAGCACCAGCACCGATTTGCCGCCGAGCTTCACGCCGCCACCAGGCCAATGGCTGCTGTACGCCGCCATTGGCCGCCCCACGAGCCGCCAAGAGCGCATCGTGCTGCTGCACCGGGTCGATTGATGTCGGAGCGCACCACCGTGCTGCGCCACGCCGCCACGGTGCTGGCAGGGCAATTGGCCGTCATGGCCTACGGCATTACGGACACCATCGTCGCCGGGCGCCATGCGCAGGCGTCGCTGGCAGCGCTGTCGGTGGGCTCGTCGATTTTCATCAGCGTCTACGTCGCCCTCATGGGCGTGCTGCAGGCGCTGCTGCCAGTCTGGGCCGAGCAGCGCGGCGCGCGCGACAGCGCCGCCATAGGCCGCTCGCTGCGCCAGGCGCTCTACCTGTGCCTGGGCGCCGGCCTGCTGGGCGTGACGCTGCTGCTCTCACCCGGGCCACTGCTGCGCTGGACCGAGGTGCCGCCGGCGCTGCAAGGCGAGGTCGAGCGCTACCTGGCGGTGCTGGCCCTGGCCCTGGCGCCAGCGCTGCTGTTTCGCGTCTATTGCACGCTCAACCAGGCGCTGGGCTATCCGCAGCTCGTCACCTGGCTGCAGGTGGCGGGGCTGGCGGCCAAGGTGCCGCTGTCGATCTGGTTCACCTTCGGCGGCGCCGGCCTGCCGGCGCAAGGCGCCGTCGGCTGCGCCTGGGCGACGCTGGTGGTGAACACGCTGCTGCTGGCGCTGGCGCTGTACCTGCTGCGCACGCAAAGCCTGTACCAGCCACTGGCGCTGTGGCAGCGCCTGGAGCGCCCGGATGTGGCGCAGCTCGCCGCCTTCTTGCGCCTGGGCCTGCCGGCGGGGCTGTCGATCATGGTCGAGGTAACGTCGTTCACGCTGATGGCGCTGTTCATCGCCCGCCAGGGCCTGCTGGCCACGGCCAGCCACCAGATTGCGGCCAACATCACCGCCGTGCTCTACATGGTGCCGCTGTCGCTGGGCATTGCCGCCAGCGCGCGCGTGAGCTACTGGCGCGGCGCCGGCGACGAGGCCCGCGCCGCCGCCGTCGCCTGGATGAGTTTTCGCCTTGCAGCGCTGATGGCGCTTGCGCTAGCAGCTCTTCTTTTCATAGCAAGAAAGCCATTGGCCGGGCTCTACAGCAGCGACCCCGCCGTGGCCGCCCTGGCCGCCGCGCTGCTGCTGTGGGTGGCCGCCAGCCACCTCGGCGACGCGCTGCAAACCCTGTGCGCCTTCGTGCTGCGCAGCTACCGCGTGACGCTGGCGCCGCTGCTCATCTACTGCAGCCTGCTCTGGGGCGCCGGCCTGGCCGGGGGCTACAGCCTGGCCTACCAGGACTGGGGGCCCTGGCGCGGCCAGCTGCTGCCGACGCCGTTCTGGGTTGCCAACGGCCTGGCCCTGGCGGTGACGGCAGCGCTGTTCACGGCCTTGCTGGCGCGCACACTGCGCCGGCAGCGCGCAGGCGCTGCGCCGGCAGCGTAACGGCAAATTCCGAGCCCTGGCCCACGGTGCTGGCGATCTCCAGCTGTGCGCCGTGGCGCTGCAGGGCGTGCTTGACGATGGCCAGGCCCAGGCCGGTACCGCCGGTCTCGCGCGAGCGGCTGCGATCGACACGGTAAAAACGCTCGGTCAGGCGCGGCAGGTGCTCGGGCGCAATGCCGGGGCCGCTGTCGCGCACGGCAAAGCGCGCACCGCCTTCGGGCTGCGCCTGCCACTGCACGACGATGCTGCCGCCCGGCGGGGTGTAGCGCACGGCGTTGCTGATGAGGTTGGAGAGCGCGCTGTGCAGCTCGGCAGCGTTGCCGGCGATGTCGCCCGCCGCCTGCAGCGCACTGCGCACGGGAAACACCAGCTGCTGCGCCGGCGCGCCTTCGGGCGTGAGCAGCTGCGACAGCGCCCGGGCCTCCTCCTCGCAGCGCGCCAGCAGCGGCGCCAGCGGGTGCCAGTCCTGCATTCCGGGCAGCGGGCTGCCTTCGAGGCGCGAGAGCGTCAGCAGGTCTTGCACCACGCTGTGCATCCGCGCCGCCTGCTGCGCCATCAGGCGCAGGTAGCGCGCCCGCTCGGCCTCGGGCAGGGGCAGGGTCTGCAGGGTTTCGATGAAGCCCACCAGCACCGTCAGCGGCGTGCGGATCTCGTGCGAGACGTTGGCGACGAAGTCGCGCCGCATGGCCTCGGCCTGCTCCAGCGCCGTGACGTCGCGCGAGAGCAGCAGGCGCCGGCCGTCGCCATAGGGATGCAGGTGCACCGACAGGCGCACCGGGTGTGTCGGGGTGCTGCCGCGCCCGGTCAGCAGCAGGTCGTGCGTGAAATCGCCACCGGCGTAATAGGCGCTGAAGGCGGGCTCGCGCAGCAAGTTGCCAATCGACTGCATCAGGTCGCGCTCGATCTCGAGGCCAAAATGCTCGGCCGCCGTCTGGTTGAACCATTCGATGTGGCCCGCGCCATCGAGCAGCACCAGGCCGTTGGGCGAAGCCTGCAGCGCCTCCAAAAACGCCTGCAACCGTGCTGTGCTCGCGTCCACCTGTTTGTCGCGCTCGCGCAGCAGGCGGCGTAGGCGGTCGCAGGCTTCGCCCCACAGGCCCTGCAGCACCGGCGCCTGCGCCATCTCGGCGTTGGCGCGCAGCCAGGTGAGTACGCGCAGGCCGCGCCAGGTTTCGACACCAAAGGCAAACCAGGAGGCCAGCAGCACCCCCACCAACGCCCCCCATGGGCCCCAAGCCCACCAGCCCAGTACGGCAGCGAGCAGCTGCAGGGTCAGAAAAAAGAAAAAGCGCCAGGCCATGGGGCATCCTGCTTTTAGAAACAAATGGGCTCTAGCCCAATACCATCAAGCGTCAGCTGCTATCAATTTTGCTGAATCGACCTGGGCCGTAAGGCGGTAGCCGGCGCCGCGCACCGTCTCCACCATGGTGCTGGCGCTGCCCAGGGCCTCGCGCAGGCGCTTGATGTGCACGTCCACCGTGCGCTCCTCGATGTAGACATGATCGCCCCAGACCTTGTCCAGCAGCTGGGCGCGGCTGTGCACGCGCTCGGCATGCTTCATGAGGTAGTGCAGCAGCTTGAATTCGGTCGGCCCGACCTTGAGCGGCGCGCCCTGCCAGCTGACGCGGTGCGTGCCGGCGTCGAGCTGCAACGCGCCGATGCTGACGCTGTCGGCCACCTGCTCGGGCGCACGCCGGCGCAGCACGGCGCGGATGCGCGCGAGCATCTCCTGCGTGGAAAAGGGCTTGGTGATGTAGTCGTCGGCGCCTGCGTCCAGGCCCGCCACCTTGTCAGGCTCGTCGCCACGCGCGGTCAGCATGAGGATGGGCACGCTCTTGCTGCGCGGGTCGGCACGCCACTTGCGCGCCAGCTGCAGGCCACTTTGGCCCGGCAGCATCCAGTCGAGCAGGATGACGTCGGGCAGCACGGCGTTGAGCTCGCGCTGCGCGGCCTCGCCGTCTTCGGCCCAGATGGGGGTGAAGCCGTTGTGGCGCAGGTTGACGGCAATCAGTTCGGCAATGGCAGGCTCATCCTCGACGATGAGCACCAGGGGAAATTTTTTCATTGCAATACGGATTCGATCTCGTCGAGCGCCTGGTGGCGCACGTCCTTGCCCTTGACGAGGTAGATGATGAGTTCGGCCACGTTCTTCGAGTGGTCGCCGATGCGCTCGATCGCCTTGGCCAAAAACAGCAGATCCAGGCTGGCCGAGATGGTGCGTGGATCTTCCATCATGTAGGTGATGAGTTTGCGCACGAAGCCGTCGAATTCACGGTCAATCAGGTTGTCTTCCTTCAAGATGGCGACGGCAGCCCGGATATCGAGGCGCGCAAAGGCATCGAGCGCCTTGCGCAGCAGGCCCGAGGCCAAATCGGCCGCCACGCGCAAATCCGAGCTCGGCAGCGAGCGCGCGGCGCCGCTTTCGATGATGGAGCGCACCATGCGCGCCATGCGCGTGGCTTCGTCGCCCATACGTTCGAGGTTGGCCGTGGCCTTGGAGAACGCCATCAGCAGGCGCAGGTCGCGCGCCGTCGGCTGGCGCCGGGCGATGATGGTGGTCAGCTCGTGGTCGATCTCGACCTCCATCTGGTTCACGCGCTGCTCGATGGCCTCGACCTGCGCCACCGCCTCCAGGCTGAAGTGCGAGAGCGCGGCGATCGCCTGGCGGATCTGCGATTCGACATGCCCGCCCAGCTCCATGACGCGGGCCGAAACCTGGTTGAGTTCGCTGTCGAACTGGGAAGAGAGGTGTTTGTCGGTCATGATGTCAATGCCAGAAGTGGTGAATCAGCCAAATCGGCCTGTAATGTAGTCCTCGGTCTCCTTGCGCTGGGGCTTGAAGAACATGTCCTGCGTGGCGCCGAACTCCACCAGGTCGCCCAGGTACATGTAGGCCGTGTAGTCGCTGCAGCGCGCTGCCTGCTGCATGTTGTGCGTGACGATGACGACCGTGTAATCGTCCTTGAGTTCGGCGATCAGCTCCTCGATTTTGGCCGTGGAGATGGGGTCGAGCGCCGAGC
>JAJTBK010000410.1 GCA_021286965.1 Comamonadaceae bacterium
CAGCGCCGCATCCGGCAGCCCGAAGACCACGGCCTCGGCCACCAAGCCGCTGCCGAACAACACCTCTTCCACCTCGGTCGGGCTGACCCGGTAGCCAGACGTCTTGATCATGTCGTCACGCCGGCCTACGAAGTACAGGAAACCCTCGTGATCACGGCGTACGGTATCCCCGGAGAACACGGCGCGCTCGCCAGCCAACCCGGCATCCCCCCCCGGCCAGGGCCGAAAACGCAGCGCCGTCTCCTGCGGCCGGCGCCAGTAACCCAGGGCCACCAAAGGCCCGCGATGCACCAGTTCACCCGGCTCATCGTCGGCACACTCGCTACCATCTTCGCGCAGCACGCGCACATCGGCATTCGGTATCGCCCGACCGATCGAGTCAGGGCGCCGCACGGCCTCGGCCGGCGGCAGATAGGTCGAGCGGAAAGCCTCTGTCAGGCCATACATCAGGTAGGGCAAGGCGCCAGGTGCCAAGCAGCGCAGGCGCTGCAAAGTCGTCTCAGGCAAGCGCCCACCGGTATTGGCCCAGTAGCGCAAGTGCTGCGCCACCGCCTCCGGCCAGTCGAGCGCGGCCAGCTGCATGTACACAGGAGGCACCGCCGTCAAGCCAGTAATGCGCTCGCGCGCCATCAGCAGCAAGACGTCACGCGGCAACAGATAGTTGTGCAGCACCACGCAGGCGCCGACCAGAAAAGCCGTCGTCAGCTGGCTAAAACCGGCATCGAACGACAGCGGCAACAGCGCTAGCAAGCGATCCCCGGCCTGCTGGTGCAGGTAGCTGGCAACGCTGGTGGCGCCAGCGACCAGGTTACGGTGTGACAGCACCACGCCCTTGGGCTGGCCCGTACTGCCGGAGGTGTAGAAAATCACGGCCATGTCCCCCTCCAGCGCAGCCGGGGGCAGCACGGCGGCAGCCGTCTGACCCGGCGGCCACGGGTGCAGGGCCACAAAACCACCGGCTGCGTCCTCATCGCGCAGCAGCACGTGCTGCAACTGTGGGCACGCCCCCACCACCGGGGCCAGGGCAGCCCAGCGCAGTGCCGACGTGACCAGCACCGCAGCCTGCGCATCCTCCAGGATGTGCGTTACCTGTGCAGGCTTGAGCAACGGGTTGATGGGCAACAAAACACCGCCTGCCGCCGTCGCGGCAAAACAGGCCACCACGGTGTCGATGGTTTTTTCCAGAAACACCGCCACCCGCGCCCCTGGCGCCAGCCCCCAGGCTCGCAACTGAGCGGCAATGCCAGCGATACGCTGCTGCAGGTCGGCATACGAAACCTCCCGTTCGCCATCACGCAAGGCGATACGCCGGGGCCAGCAAACAGCTGCTCGCGCCGGCAATTCATGCAGCAAGACCGGTGGAATTGCCGGACTGGGGTCGGAGGCTATAGGCATCGGCGCATGTTATGCCATTGCCTATGGCGAGGCCAGCACCCAGGCAGTTGCCAGCCTGGGCCACATGCCTAGAATGGCCCGTCATGCCGCACACCGAATCCATTCTCCGCATCCTCGACGACGCCCTCGGCCTGCAAGGCCGGGCACTGGCCTTCGGCCCGGAAACCCGGCTGCTTGGCGCACTGCCGGAGCTCGATTCAATGGCCGTGCTGGCCCTGGTCACCGGCATGGAAAATCATTTCGGCATCCATTTCGACGACGCCGACCTGAGCGCCGCCACGTTCCACACCGTCGGCAGCCTGTGCGACCTGGCGACGCAAGCGCTCGCCCGGCAAGGGCCATGAACCCGCCATTGCGCCTGCCGCAGGCTTTTTTTCTCCCCACCCCCGGCGGCGCCCGTTTCTGCCTCTTCCACCCGGCACAAGGCCCGATCCATCGGGGTCAGATCCTGTATTTGCCCCCCTGGGCAGAGGAGTTGAACTGCAGCCGGCGCGTCGTTGCCCAGCAGGCCCGAACACTGGCCGAGGCCGGCTACGCCGTCCTGCAGATCGACCTCTTGGGCTGCGGCGACAGCACCGGCGAATGGGCCGACGCCACCTGGCAGGCTTGGCTGGCGGATGCACGGCAAGCCCTGCGTTGGCTACAGGCCAGCAGCAGCGGGCCGCTATGGCTCTGGGGGCTGCGCGCCGGTGCCCTGCTGGCGGCAGCATTGGCAGCCGAAGTAGCCACGCCCTGCCACCTGCTGCTCTGGCAACCCGTCATCAATGGGCAGCACATGCTGCAGCAATTCCTGCGCCTGCACCAGGCCGGCCAATGGCTTGGCACGGGCCCTGCCCTGCGCCTACCACCGGAGCAGCAGCTGGCGCACGGCGAGACGGTAGAAATTGCAGGCTATGCCCTCAGCCCGGCCCTGGCACAGGGCCTGGCAGCCGCGCGGCTGCATCCGGCACACCTGGCAGCAGCACGCCTTCTCTGGCTGGAAGTCGCGCCCGCCCCCAGCCCCCTCCTCAGTCCAGCCGCCGAGCAGCAATTGCCAACATGGCGCGCCGCCGGCTGGGAAGTTTCGGCACAGGCGGTCAGCGGGCGATCCTTCTGGCACGCGACGACGACGGAAGATGCCACCCTGCTACAGCAAGCCACCCTGAGAGAGCTGGCAACCAGCGTCACATGAACTGCCAAGAACATCCCCTGGCCATCACCTTGCCGAACGGGCAGGAAATGCTCGGCATCATCAGCCTGCCCACACCAGAGGTTGCCCCCACAGATGTCAGCATCTTGATCGTCGTCGGTGGTGCCCAGTACCGGGTCGGCAGCCATCGCCAGTTCGTCGCCCTGGCCAGGCGTCTGGCATCGGCAGGCCATGCTGCCCTGCGGTTTGATTTTCCTGGCATGGGCGACAGCCCCGGGGCCCCGGTTTCTTTTGAAGACACCCACCTCCACATCGCCGCCGCCCTGGCAGCCCTGCAGCGCCACGGCCCAGCCGGGTCACGGATGGTTCTTTGGGGCCTGTGCGATGGCGCATCGGCCAGCCTGCTGTATCTGCAGGCCCAAGCTGATCCACGGGTTGCCGGTCTGGTACTGCTCAACCCCTGGATACGCTCGGAACACAGCCTCGCACAGGCCCAGGTGCGGCACTACTACCGCCACCGTGTATTACAGGCCGACTTTTGGCGCAAGCTGTTGCGCGGCGGCATTGGCTGGGCCGCCCTGCACGATCTGGCACGACGGCTGTACCTGCTGCGAGTGCGCCCCCCCCAGGCCGCACACTTCGCCACACGCATGGCCCAGGGTTTGGCTGCATCTGGCGGCCCGGTGCTGATATTGCTGAGTGCGCACGACCTCACGGCCCAGGAATTTTCCGGCCATACCCGCAGCGATCCAGACTGGCAGCCGTTGCTGGCACGCGCCAACGTCACCGTGCACCCCCTCGAAGGAGCCGACCATACCTTGTCAGCGCACAATGCACAAAATCAAATGGAAACAGTGGTGCTGACCTGGCTAGGCCAGCTTTGAGCCCACCTACTCGACATAGGAAAATTTACGCTCGAAATCAAGCATCGGGCGCCATGGAAAATCTGCAGCGGCCAGGAGTTCCACGCTGACCTGCGGCCAGCCATGGCGAGTACAGAGATCCTGGATACGGGACAAAAGCCACAGCGTTGGCTCCGCGCCCGGATGGCACTGCAACGTCCATTGCGCCTGTCCCTGTGGATCTTGGGCCCAACGAAAAGCCCCGCTCAACTGATCGGCCACGGCATGATCGAGGTACAGCAGCTCCTTGAGGGCCTCGACCGAAGGCCAGCCCGGGCGGCGATCCTTGATGCGCCCTTGCACTACCGCCACGGGTAACCACGGCGGCTGCACCCCCGCCAAAGCAGCCGCCCGTGATGCTTCCTCGGCGCTGACCAACCGTCCCCAATCCCCGGTGGCATGACGCGGCAAAGGTATGACGGCGCCGGTATCGAGCATGGTGATGCACAGCTCGCCAAAGCCATAGGCGTCGGGCTGGAGCACTTCGATATGAGAGCGCAAAGGGTTGTAGCAAAACACCGACGGCAAGGCATCGACTACCGACATGCCGCACAGGGCTTGCACCACAGCCGGCTGATGGCGCATGGCGCGCCGCATCTGGATAGTGCTCCGGGTCTCAAACAGCAAATTCAATCCGAGCTCCCCAACGCCAAAGGAGCTGCCGACCAACCGCTCGGCGTCACGATCCACGTCGATGCCCATGCGGGCCGCGATGTAGTCGCGCTGCGCCTCGACCAGCACCTCCTCACCAACGATGACGCTGGTCTTGAGTGCTCTCCAATCGACCCCTGCAGCCTCGCCCTCATCGAGCAGCCGGCGGATGAAAAGCGGATCCGTACACACCAGCGTCTGGGCAAAACTGGGGCCGACATCGCGCAGGATCGAACACGCCATATCCTCGCGCACACTCACATTCGCCACGGCCACCGCCCTGGAGCGAAACACCACCCCCATGGGCAGGCAATTGACGAGCAAGGTCGCACGCTCATCAATACCGAATACATCCTGCAGCCCGAGATCAATATCAAACCACGCCTCCTCATGAGGGGCCCGGGCCGTCAGTCGAAAACCATAGCTACGCCCTCCCCGCCCAGAGCTGGTCAAAACATCGGCCAGCACCGTCGCAGGCACGGGTCGCGCCAGCTGTGCCAAGGGAAACCGGGCAAAGGTGTTGGCCTTGTGCAGCACAGGCAGCGCCAACCACGGCATCGTAGGTGCCAGATGGGCGGGATCAAGTCCCTGTTCCTGCAACAACACCTGATACGCCACACTTTCCCGGGCCGCCCGGGTAACAGCGTGGAAAGCACGTTTTTGCGACACCGCCAACATCCGCTCGCGCCCCATGCTCCGCCCTTGGCGCAACAACAAGCGGCGTAACTGGCGCACAGCAACCGCCGGCAGAAGCGAAAGAAAGCCCATGTGCTTGAGTTAACTGTTGGCAAGACCCCGCATCCAGGCCATCAGCGCCGGATTGTGCTGCTCCAACTGGGCCTCGAGCAGGCGCAAGTCGCCAACGTAAGGCGCCACCGGACCGTAGTAGTCGGTAGCCGGCCCCACCTGCTGGAAGCCAAAGCCCATGCGGATCAACAGGCGTGCAAGCGATTGCTCCATGGCCGCATACCAATAACGAATGCCACAACGCAAGCTGTGGTCATACATCAATCGGTAGAGCGTCAACAGGATTTGGGGCGAAGGGTTGCGCATTTCATGCGTGCGCGCCAGGGTACAAGCCCCGTCAGCCACCCCATCGGGGGCATGTTCGCCCTGACGCCGGCGGTAATTGGCGTGCACCATCAGACGACTGACTTCCGCCGATTCGTCCGGCGGTGGCAACGCTACACCATCGAACAAAGCCACGCAGTGATTCTGGAATGGAAA
>JAJTBK010000437.1 GCA_021286965.1 Comamonadaceae bacterium
GAAGATCGCCATCGTGGGCGCCGGCATCGTCGGCGTCACCACCGCTTACGAACTGGCCGCCGACGGCCATGCCGTCACCGTATTCGACCGCCACAACGCCGCCGCCACCCAGGACAGCTTTGCCACCGGCGGCCTGCTGGCCCCGGCGGCCGCCATTCCCTGGGCGCTGCCCGGCCTGCTTGCACCCGCGCGCTGGCTGGGCCGCAAGGCCCCCTTGCGCTTGGGGCGCCAGCTCTCGCTGTCCGACCTGTCCTGGCTGCGCCAGTGGCGCCGCGCCGCGGCACGGGCAGCACACAGCCCCCAACCCGCAGGGCTGGCCTTGCTGCAATTGGCCCGCTACAGCCAGGCGCGGTTGCTGGAGCTGACCCAGCAACTGGATCTGCCCTTCGAGCACAGCTCCAGCACCCTGCTGCTGCTGCGCAGCGCCCAAGACGCCGAGGCCGCAGCCCCCTTGCTCAAGGCCCTGCGCGAAACCGGCCACACCGCGCTGGAAGTGGACGCCGACACGGCGCGCCGCATCGAACCCGGCCTCTCCCCCACGCTGGCGCTGGCGGGTGCGCTGCATCTGCCCGATGGGCTGGCAGGCAACTGCCGCCAGTTCGCACTGCTGCTGCGCCAGGCGGCACAACGGCAGGGGGCCGACTTTCAATGGAACGCCGCGGTGGAGCGCGTGTGCACCACGCCCACGGGCCTGCAGATCCAGGGCGAAGCCAGCCCACGCCCCTTCGATGCCGTGGTGCTGTGCGCCGGTGCCCAGGCCGCAGCGCTGCTGCACCCCTTGGGCCTGCGGTTGCCGCTGGCAGCCCTGCATGGCAGCACCCTCAGCGCGCCCATGCGCGAGGCCCTGCACGCGCCCCAGAGCGCGGTAGTGGACATCGCCAGCGGCAGCACCATCGCCCGCCTGGGCCAGCGCGTGCGCATTGCCGGTGGCGCCGAATTGGGCCGCGCCCACGAGGCCCATCCGCAGGCGGTACACGCGCTGTACCGCGTGCTGGGCGAGTGCTTTCCAGGCGGCGTCACCCACGCCAGTGGCGTGCAGGTGTGGCGCGGCGCCCGCGCCATGCTGCCCGATGGCGCCCCGGCCATCGGGCCCAGCGGCACCCCTGGTGTGTGGCTGAACCTCGGCCACGGCGCCAGCGGCTGGGCCCTGGCCTGCGGCAGCGCGCGCCTGCTGGCTGACCAGCTGGCCCAGCGCACCCCGGCATTGCCCAGCGAATCCTGGGCGCCGCAGCGCTGGCAGTAGGTGTTTCACACCCGCCCGTAGGGCACTTCAGCGGCACAATGGCCAGATTCCCGACTCGCCCCGTGCCGCCATGCAACGCGTCCATCCCACCCAGGCCCACCCGCTGCACCACACCGCCGCCACGCGGCGGCTGGAACACAGCGCCGCCGCCACTCTGCCCCCCCACACCCTGATGCAGCGCGCCGGGCTGGCTGTGGCCCGGCTGGCACGCGCCATGGCCCCACATGCACGCACCGTATGGATCGCCTGCGGCCCTGGCAACAACGGCGGCGACGGGCTGGAAGCCGCCATGCTGCTGCACCGGGCAGGCATGCCCGTGGTGGTGACCTGGCTGGGCGCCCCCGAGACAGCACCTGCCGACGCCCGCCTGTCTTGGCAGCGCGCGCAGGACGCGGGCGTGGCCTTCAGTCAGCAGGCCCCCCATCCGCTGGGACCGCAGGATTTGTGCATCGACGCCTTGCTGGGCATCGGCCTGGCGCCGGGCGACCAGCGCCCACCCCCCTCCGAACGACTGACGGCGCTGCTGCATGCGCTGCACCACAGCCCGGCGCCCGTGCTGTGCGTGGACGTTCCTTCGGGCCTGCAGGCCGACACCGGGCAATATGCCCCCAGCCTTGCGCCCATGCGTGGTGCTGCGCCCTCCGCCGCGCGCCACACCCTGAGCCTGCTGACACTCAAGCCCGGCCTGTTCACCGGTGCCGGGCGCGATGCCGCAGGTACCGTCTGGTGGGACGACCTGGGCGTCCCCTGCCACAGCGAGGCTGCCAGCGCCTGGCTGGCTGGCCCGCCCGCCGCCGCAGCGCGAGCGCACGCCAGCCACAAGGGCAGCTATGGCGATGTGGCCGTGATCGGTGGTGAAGGCCTTGGCGCCCGGGGGCTGGGCATGGGCGGCGCGGCGCTGCTCGCCGCCAGCGCAGCGTTGCATGGCGGTGCAGGCCGGGTATTGGTGGCGCTGCTGGGCGGCACGCTCGATCTCGATGTGCGGCAACCCGAACTGATGTTCCGCCATGTCGATGCGCTGCAGCTCGAACAGCTCACTGTGGTGTGCGGCTGTGGCGGCGGCGAGGCCGTGCGCGCCGCACTGCCCCAGGTGTTGGCCCAGGCCCCACGCCTGGTGCTCGATGCCGACGCGCT
>JAJTBK010000447.1 GCA_021286965.1 Comamonadaceae bacterium
TTTGCCGGCAAGCTCTCGGGCGTGCTGGCGCAGATCCGCGATGCCGCCCAGTCGGTGCGCGTGGCCTCGGAGGAGATCGCCACCGGCAACCATGACCTGAGCAGCCGCACCGAGCTCACGGCGTCGAGCCTGGAGCAAACCTCGGCCTCCATGCAGCAGCTGACCGAGACCGTGCAGCACAACGCCCAATCGGCACGCCAGGCGAACCAGCTCGTCGGCCAGGCATCCACCGTGGCACGCCATGGCGGCGAGGTGGTGGGCAACGTGGTCAGCACCATGCAGCAGATCAATGCCGCCTCGCACAAGATCGCCGACATCATCGGCGTCATCGACTCCATCGCTTTCCAGACCAACATCCTGGCGCTCAACGCCGCCGTGGAAGCGGCACGCGCTGGCGAGCAGGGCCGGGGCTTTGCCGTCGTCGCCGGCGAGGTGCGCACCCTGGCACAGCGCAGCGCCGAGGCGGCGCGCGAAATCCGCAGCCTGATCGGCAAATCGGTGCAGGAGGTGGATGCCGGCTCGCGCCTGGTGCAGGACGCAGGCACCACCATGACCGACATCGTTGACGCCGTGCAGCGCGTGCACGACATCATGGCCGAGATCACCGCCGCCACCAGCGAACAAAGCACCAGCATCGCCGAGGTCGGCCAGGCCGTGAACCACCTCGACCAGATGACGCAGCAAAACGCCGCCCTGGTCGAAGAAAGCGCAGCGGCGGCGCAAAGCCTCAAGGACCAGTCGGCGCGCCTGTCCGATGCGGTCGATACCTTCCGCCTGTCGGACGAGCATGGCAGCGGCGTGCGCCGCCTGCCGGCGCCGTAACACCAGGGCCGCGCCGGGATAATGCGGCCCCATGCCGCACCGTCTTGACGCCGCCTTGGATCGTTTTCACCCCGTGTTGCCGCTGGCCGTGGGCCTGAGCGGCGGCGCCGATTCCACCGCCCTGCTGCTCGCTTGTGCCCAGCGCTGGCCCGGCCAGCTGCAGGCCATCCACGTGCACCACGGCCTGCAGGCGGCAGCTGATGGTTTTGAGCAGCATTGCCGCCAGCTGTGTACGCAGCTGCAGGTGCCGCTGCAGGTGCAGCGGGTCGATGCCCGCCCAGTCCCCGGGCAAAGCCCGGAAGACGCCGCACGCCAGGCGCGGTATCAGGCTTTTTCGGCTGCAGCGCTTGATAGTCAAGCGCAAGCAGCTATCAAATCAATAGCGTTGGCGCACCATGCGGATGACCAGGTGGAAACGCTGTTGCTGGCGCTCTCACGCGGCGCGGGCGTGGCCGGGCTCGCCGCCATGCCGGCGCAGTGGCAGCGCGCCGGCCTGCAGTGGTACCGCCCCTTGCTGGAGGTGCCGGGCCAGGTGCTGCGCGATTGGCTGCAGGCCCAGGGCCAGGGTTGGGTGGAAGACCCCAGCAACCAGGATGCGCGCTATACCCGCAACCGCATTCGCGCCCAGCTGCTGCCGGCGCTGGCGCAATGCTTTCCGCAGTTTCGCACCACCTTTGCACGCAGCAGCCGCCATGCGGCCCAGGCGCAGGAGCTGCTGGCGGAGGTGGCGGTGCAGGACTTGCAGCAACTGGGCGAGCCGCCGCGCATTGCTGCGCTGCAGGTGCTCAGCCCGGCACGCCAGGCCAACGTGCTGCGCCACTGGCTGCGCAGCCAGCACCAGACCACCCCCAGCCAGGCGCAGTTGGCGCAGCTGCAAACACAGCTGCACGCCTGCCGCACGCGCGGGCATCGGATCGAGCTCAAAATTGGGCGCGGCCAGGTGCGGCGCATGGGCGATTGCATCGTTTTTGGGGTGCAGACCTTCACTATGTGAATACGGCATTACCCCAGGGGGCGGTCGGTATAATTTTCGGTTGCCTGCGCCCGCATCGCAGTGCGTGTTTTTCATCTTCTTTTTATTTTTCAGATGGCACTGTACGTACATAAATACGGCGGCACCTCGATGGGCTCTACCGAGCGCATCCGCAATGTCGCCAAACGCGTGGCCAAATGGGCTCGGGCCGGCCACCAGGTCGTGGTCGTCCCCAGCGCCATGAGTGGTGAAACCAACCGCCTGCTGGGCCTGGCCAAGGAGCTCGCTCCTGCACGCGCCAACGATGCCTACCACCGCGAGCTCGACATGCTCGCCGCCACGGGCGAGCAAGCCTCGTCGGCGCTGCTGGCGATTGCCTTGCAGTCCGAAGGACAGCCGGCCGTGAGCTACACCGGCTGGCAGGTGCCAATCCGCACCGACGACAGCTACACCAAGGCCCGCATCGAATCCATCGACGACCAGCGCGTGCGCGCCGACCTGGACGCCGGCAAGGTGGTCATCATCACCGGCTTTCAGGGCATCGATGCCGGCGGCAACATCACCACGCTCGGGCGCGGGGGCTCGGACACCTCGGCCGTCGCCGTCGCCGCCGCCATGAAGGCCGACGAATGCCTGATCTACACCGACGTGGACGGTGTGTACACCACCGACCCGCGCGTCGTGCCGCAGGCCAAGCGCCTCAAGACCGTGAGTTTTGAGGAAATGCTGGAAATGGCCAGCCTGGGCAGCAAGGTGCTGCAGATTCGCTCGGTGGAATTTGCCGGCAAATACAAGGTGCCCATGCGCGTGCTCTCGAGCTTTACGCCCTGGGACATCGACCTGAACGAAGAGGCCACCTCCGGCACCTTGATCACCTTTGAGGAAGACGAAAAAATGGAACAAGCCGTCGTTTCCGGCATCGCATTCAACCGTGGCGAGGCCAAGATTTCCGTGCTCGGCGTGCCCGACACCCCGGGCGTGGCCTACCGCATCCTGGGCCCGGTGGCCGATGCCAACATCGAGGTGGACGTCATCATCCAGAACCTGAGCAAGGACGGCCGCACCGACTTCAGCTTCACGGTCAACCACAGCGACTACGACCGCGCCCTCGATCTGCTGCGCGAAAAAGTCGTGCCCAGCCTGGGCGCGCAAGAGGTGGTGGGCGATGCGGAAATCTGCAAGGTCAGCATCGTCGGCATCGGGATGCGCAGCCACGTCGGCGTGGCCAGCAAGATGTTCCGCGTGCTCAGTGAGGAGGGCATCAACATCCAGATGATCTCCACCAGCGAGATCAAGACCTCGGTCGTGATCGACGAAAAATACCTCGAACTGGCCGTGCGTGCCCTGCACAAGGCCTTCGGCCTGGATCATCCGGGCGCCTGAGTCTGCCTGAAGTGCCGAAATTTTGAGGCATAATGGCGGGATTGCTGGAAACGTGACCGAGTGGCCGAAGGTGCTCCCCTGCTAAGGGAGTATGGGGTGTAGAGCCTCATCGAGGGTTCGAATCCCTCCGTTTCCGCCAAAACCAAAAGCCCTGCAGGCGTAAGTTTGCAGGGCTTTCTTGCGTTGGTGCATCTCGATCGTGCGATGGGCTCTGCTACCCTGTGCCATTTCCTCTCAATGATGTGAACCAATGGGTGGCGAGAACATCGGTGCTGGCGATCTGAAGAGCATCCTTCACTCCAAGCGGGCCAACATCTACTATCTGGAGTACTGCCGCGTGCTCGTCAACGGCGGCCGCGTTCAGTACGTGACCGACGCGGGCAAGAAAAGCCTGTACTGGAACATCCCCATCGCCAACACCACCAGCATCTTGCTGGGCACAGGCACTTCCATTACCCAGGCCGCCATGCGCGAGCTGGCCAGGGCGGGCGTGTTGGTGGGCTTTTGCGGCGGAGGCGGCACGCCGCTGTTCTCTGCCAACGAAGTGGACGTGGAAGTCGCCTGGCTGTCGCCGCAAAGCGAATACCGGCCCACCGAGTATCTGCAGGCCTGGGTGCAGTTCTGGTTTGACGACGCACTGCGCCTGCACGCCGCCCAGCAACTGCAGACCCGGCGGCTGCAGCGCCTGCTGGCGGCGTGGAACACCCGCGCGCTGCGCGAAGCGGGCTTCGCCGTCGATCTCGCGCGCCTGCAGGCGCTGGTGCAGCAATTCGCGCCGCGCATTGCCAACGCCCCCGACGTAACGGCGCTGCTGACCGACGAGGCCCAGCTCACCAAGGCGCTGTTCAAGCTGGCCGTCGATACGGTGGGCTACGGCGAATTCACCCGCGCCAAGCGCGGCACGGGCACCGACGCCGCCAACCGCTTCCTCGACCATGGAAATTACCTGGCCTACGGCCTGGGCGCCACCGCCACCTGGGTGCTGGGCCTGCCGCACGGCCTGGCGGTGCTGCATGGCAAGACGCGCCGGGGTGGATTGGTGTTCGACGCGGCAGATTTGATCAAGGACGCAGCCATCCTGCCGCAGGCCTTCCTGTCAGCCATGCGGGGTGACGACGAGCAGCAATTTCGCCGCCAGTGCATAGAGACGTTGACGTACAGCGAGTCGCTGGACTTCATGATCGACACGCTCAAAGACATTGCCTTGCAAACCGCCCGCCTGGCGCAGGAGAACCGCCCATGAACGTGCTGTTCGTAGCGCAATGCACTAAGAACGCACTGACCGAGACGCGCCGCATCCTCGACCAATTTGCCGAGCGCCGGGGCGAGCGCACCTGGCAAACGCCCATCACCCAGGCAGGTCTGGACACCGTGCGCAAGCTGCTGCGCCAGAGCGCGCGCAAGAACACCGCTGTGGCTTGCCATTGGATTCGCGGGCGCGACCACAGTGAGCTACTGTGGGTGGTGGGCGACGCCCGCCAGTTCAATGACCAGGGCGCCGTGCCCACCCACACCACCGCCCGCAACGTGCTGCGCACCGAAGACGAAAACGCCTGGCACCACCTGCCGCTGATGACGGCCCTGGCCGCGCTGGCTGCCCTGCTGCATGACCTGGGCAAGGCCACGCAAGCATTCCAGGATCGGCTGCGCAACCCCGGCCTGCGCGAGCGCAACCACTACCGGCACGAGTGGGTGTCGGTGCGGCTGTTCCAGGCCTTTGTGGGTGGTGATGGTGATGCTGCATGGCTGCAGCGTCTGGCCACCTGCGCCGACGAGCCGGAGGCGGATGCCAAGTCGTTTGAAGCGCTGTGGCTGGATCACGCAGATGGGCGTCTGCTGCGCGACGGGTTGGACGAGCCCCAGGCCGCGCAGCATTTGCCCTTCGCTCAACTCCCGCCGCTGGCCCAGGCGGTGGCTTGGCTGGTGTTCACTCACCACCGTCTTCCCTGCCTGCCCGTCAAGCAGCCGGATGGCAGCATTGACGAGGATATGGACACGCCCCGGGCTGAA
>JAJTBK010000448.1 GCA_021286965.1 Comamonadaceae bacterium
TCGATCACCACGCAGGCGATCAAGCTCGGCTATCTGCCGCGCATGCGGGTGTTGTTCACCAACGAGAGCCATCAGGGGCAGATCTACGTGCCCTTCATCAACTGGCTGCTGATGATTTTCGTGTTGCTGCTGGTGCTCAGCTTCAAGACGGCTGAGAACCTCGCCGCCGCCTACGGCATCGCCGTGAACATCACCATGATCGTCACCACGGCCTTCTGCTGGATGATCGCCCAGCATCGCTGGGGCTGGAGTGCGGCGCGGGCCAATGTGGTGTTCGGCCTGTTCGCGCTGATCGATCTCGCCTTCCTGTCGTCGAACGCGCTCAAGATCGATCACGGCGGCTGGTTCCCGCTGCTGTTCGGCGCGGTGGTCTACACCTTGCTGGCGACCTGGAAGCGCGGCCGCAGCCTGCTTCGCCGGCAGCTCGAGGAGCATGCGCTGAACCTGCAGGATTTCGTCGCCAGCCTGTCCACCTACCCGCCCACCCGGGTGGAGGGTACGGCCATCTACCTCACGCCCAACGCCACCACCGTGCCGCACGCGCTGCTGCACAACCTCAAACACAACAAGGTGCTGCACGAGCGCGTGATCTTTCTCTCGGCGCAAACGATGGATGTGCCGCATGTGAGCCCTGAGCAGGGCATCAAGCTCACGGCGATGGAGGAGGGCATCTATCTGCTGCACGTCGAACTCGGCTTTCAGGACGAGCCCGACATCCAGCGGCTGCTCAAGGAATGCGAGCGCCTCTACGGCATGGAGTTCCAGCTCATGGAAACCTCCTTCTTCCTGGCGCGGCAGACCATCATTCCGTCCAAGCTGCCGGGCATGGCGCTGTGGCGCGAGGTGCTGTTCTCGTGGATGAGCCGCAACGCGCAGGAAGCCTCGGACTACTTCCGCATTCCGCCGAACCGCGTGGTGGAACTGGGCACGCAGGTGGAAATCTGATCCGCAGCGGCGAGGACAGGCCCAACGCTGTGCGGCATTTCACGGCTTGGCCTTCGGCGTGATCCCGCCGCGGGTTGCCGCCCTTGTGCGGCGAAGGCTTCGTGTCGATGATGCGGGCATGGTTGATGCTTTGTTGTCGTGACCGCACCCCCGTAGCACGGGGCGCCATCAGGAGGACGCCATGCTTGCCGTAGCCGCCTACAAGACCGTGTTCGATGTCAACGACGTGGAGCGCAAGCTCCACAACATGGGCCCCGATGCCAATGAGCATCTGCGCGGCACCTACCAGCGCATGCTGGCCACCGGCGGAGATCGTCTGGCCATCAAGCCCCAGGACGCGCCCGAGATGTCCCAGCTCTGCGCCGAGCTGCCCAATTTCGGCGCTCCGCTGCGCGACATCCAGCGCAGTCTGGCGCTGTGCGCCGACAGCCGTGATCCGGTGGAAATCATGCCCATGCTGCTGCTGGGCGGCCCCGGCATCGGCAAGACACATTTCGCCCGGCGGGTATCGGCGCTGCTCGGCACGACCTGCGCGGTGGCGCCGATGAATGTGCTCACAGCGGGGTGGATTCTGTCGGGCGCCTCATCGCAATGGAAGAATTCACGCCCTGGCAAGGTTTTCGATACCTTGGTGGGCGGCGAATATGCCAACCCGGTGCTGGTGGTCGACGAGATCGACAAAGCTGCGGGCCACGCCCAATCCGATCCGCTGGGCGCGCTCTACAGTCTGCTCGAAGCCGACACCGCGCGTACTTTCACCGACGAGTTCGCCGAAGTGCCGATCGACTGCACCAGCGTGATCTGGATC
>JAJTBK010000465.1 GCA_021286965.1 Comamonadaceae bacterium
GCCGCGCGGACGCAACAGCATGATGATGATCATGGCCAGGGCGATGAGCAGCTGGCGCAAGATGGCGGCGTCCAGGCGCCCGTCCGTCAGCTCCTGCAGCGGGCCAGCCACGTAGCGCAGCACCTCCGGCAGGGCCGAGAGCAGCACCGCACCCAAAATCACGCCCGGAATGTGGCCAATGCCGCCGAGCACCACCATGGCGACGATCATGATCGACTCCATCAGGCTGAACGATTCGGGCGAGACAAAGCCCTGGAAGGCACCAAACATCGCGCCCGAGACGCCGCCAAAGGAGGCGCCCATGCCAAAAGCCAGCAGCTTCATGTTGCGCGTGTTGATGCCCATGGCCTTGGCGGCGATTTCATCTTCGCGGATCGCCATCCAGGCGCGGCCAATGCGCGAGTCCTGCAGGCGGTAGCAGATGAGCACCGTCAGCAGCACCAGCGCCAGGAACAGGTAGTAGTACAGCGTCACGGAAGCCACGTCGTAGCCAAAAATTTCCTGGCGCCGCGCCAGGTCGAGGCCAAACACCTTCACCGAGTCGATCTGCCCGATGCCCTTGGGGCCGTTGGTGATGTTCAGCGGCTGGTCCAGGTTGTTCATGAAGATGCGGATGATCTCGCCAAAGCCCAGCGTGACGATGGCCAGGTAGTCGCCGCGCAGCTTGAGCACCGGAATGCCCAGCAGCACGCCCGTGCACGCCGCCAGCAGCAGCGCCACCGGGATCACCATCCACAGCGACATGTGCAGGCCATCGGGGAAGTAGGTGGCGAACCAGGCAAAGTTCTCCGTCAGGTGCGGCGAGGCCAGCAGGCCGAACATGTAGGCACCGACGGCGTAGAACGCCACGTAGCCCAGGTCGAGCAGGCCGGCGTAGCCGACGACGATGTTCAGGCCCAGCGCCAGCATGACGTAGAGCAGCGCCAGATCGGCAATGCGCACCCAGGCGTTGCCAAACGATTGCAGGATCAGGGGCAGGACGAGCAGCGCCAGGCCGCCCAAAATCCACTGGATTTTGTTGTTTTTCATGGCGGGAACTCCTTTAGGCGCGGTCAGCCACGCGCTCGCCCAGCAGGCCCGAGGGGCGCAGCGTGAGGATGATGATGAGCACGATGAAAGCAAAGATATCGGTGTAGTGGCTGCCCAGCACACCGCCCGTGAGGTCGCCGATGTAGCCCGCACCAATCGACTCGATCAAGCCCAGCATGAGCCCGCCCACCACCGCACCGGCGAGGTTGCCAATGCCGCCAAACACCGCTGCCGTGAACGCCTTGAGGCCGGGCAAAAAGCCCATGGTGTGCTGCACCGTGCCGTAGTTGGAGGCCCACATGATGCCGGCAATGGCCGCCAGCACCGCGCCGATGATGAAGGTGGCCGAAATCACCATATCGGGCTTGACGCCCATGAGCGCGGCCACGCGTGGGTTCTCGGCCGTGGCGCGCATGGCGCGGCCAAGCTTGGTGTAGTTCACCAGGTAGACCATGGCGCCCAGCGCCAGCGCCGTGACGGCCAAAATCAAGACCTGGGTGCTGGTGATGACGGCGCCGCCAATCTCGAACGGCGTCGTCGGCAAGAGCGTGGGATAGGGCTTGTAGTTGGGCTTCCAGATGATCATCGCCACCGTCTGCAGCAGCAATGACATGCCGATGGCGGTAATCAAGGGCGCCAGGCGCGGACTGCTGCGCAGGCGCTTGTAGGCGATTTTTTCAATCGAAAAATTCAGCGCCGCCGCCACCACGCAGGCGATGAGCGTGGCCAGCAGCAGGATCACCCAGCCAGGGGCACCCGGCATGGCCTCCTGCATCAGGCCGATGCAGCTCCAACTGGTCAGCGCCCCGATCATGAGCACCTCCCCGTGGGCAAAGTTGATGAGCTGGATGATGCCGTACACCATGGTGTAGCCCAAGGCTATCAAGGCGTACATGCTGCCCAGAACCAGACCATTGATGATCTGTTGCAGCAAGATGTCCATAGGGATGTCCTTCGTTTGTGACGTACGCAGCCTGTTCGCGCACAGCAGAAAGCCATCTTGTAACACTCTACTAGCGCCGAACAAAAAAACCCGGCAGTTTTTTCTGCACGGGTTGGGCGCGGATTCTAGCCAGCGCCGGGGCTTTGGTGCTACCCCCAGGAGACGGGGTTTTCCCGAGGTAGCACCTGGTCACACCTGCCATCAGCAACGCTTATACAACCCCGCAATTAATATGCAAACTTATTATTTACCCGCCCTGGCTGCCGCATTGCGCGCCTGCAGCTGTGCCATTTTTTCCGCAATCTTGATCTCCAGCCCGCGCGGCACCGGCTGGTAGAAAGTGGGCGCAGGCAGGCCCTCGGGAAAGTAATTTTCACCAGCGGCAAAGCCGCCCTCCTCGTCGTGCGCGTAGCGGTAGTCGCGGCCGTAGTCGAGCGACTTCATCAGCGCCGTCGGCGCATTGCGCAGGTGCAGCGGCACCGCCCGGGTGCCGTCTTGCTGCACCAGGGCGCGGGCTTTTTTGTACGCCATATAACCAGCGTTGCTCTTGGGCGCCACGGCCAGATAAATCACCGCCTGCGCCAGCGCCAGCTCGCCCTCGGGGCTGCCCAGGCGCTCGTAGGTGGCGGCGGCGTCGTTCACGATCTGCAGGGCGCGCGGGTCGGCCAGGCCCACATCCTCCCAGGCCATGCGCACGATGCGCCGCACCAGGTACTGCGGATCGACGCCACCGTCGAGCATCCGGCACAGCCAGTACAGCGCGGCGTCGGGGTCCGAGCCGCGCACCGACTTGTGCAGCGCGCTGATGGTGTCGTAGAACTGCTCACCGCCCTTGTCGTAACGGCGCAGCTGCTGGCCCAGCACCGAGAGCAGCCAGTCCTCCTCGATGCGCTCAATACCCGCCTGCTGGGCGCTCAGGGCCAGGGTTTCGAGCGTGCCCAGCAGGCGCCGGGCATCGCCATCGGCATACGCCACCAGGCGCTCGATTGCTACGCTTTCTATAGCTGGTAGCGCTTGCCTGGCTTGCGCCAGGGCCACAATTTGCTTCAAATCATCGGCCGTCAGCGGCTGCAACACGTACACCGCCGCGCGCGAGAGCAGGGCCGAATTGACCTCGAACGACGGGTTCTCGGTGGTGGCGCCGACAAAGGTGAACAGCCCACTCTCCACATGCGGCAAAAACGCATCCTGCTGGCTTTTATTGAAACGGTGCACCTCGTCAACAAACACGATGGTGCGCTGCGCCACCAGGCCATCGCGCGCGTTCTCGGCCTGCTGCACGGCGTCGCGGATGTCTTTGACCCCCCCGAGCACGGCGCTGATGCTGATGAACTGGGCATCGAACGCATCGGCCATGAGGCGCGCAATCGTCGTCTTGCCCACCCCCGGTGGGCCCCAAAAAATACAGCTGTGCGGGCGCCCGGATTCAAACGCCAGGCGCAGCGGCATACCCGGCCCCAGCACATGCTGCTGGCCAATCACCTCGGCCAGGCTGCGCGGGCGCAGGCGCTCGGCCAGGGGTTGATAAAGAGGGGGAACACTCATGGCGCCGATCGTAGCGGCTGCCCATGGCGCAGGCAGGCATTGGCCGCCATTTCTATGATGGCGCCATGCCCGAAGAATCTTTGGCCCACCTGCTCACCCGCGTGCGCGCCTGCCGCCTGTGCGCGGCGCAGTTGCCGCTGGGGCCGCGCCCGGTGCTGCAGGCAGCGGGCAGCGCGCGCATCCTGCTCGCCGGCCAGGCGCCAGGGCGCAAAGTGCACGCCAGCGGCATACCGTTTGACGACGCCAGCGGCGCCCGCCTGCGCGCTTGGCTCGGGCTGAACGCAGCGCAGTTCTACGACCCGGCCCTGGTCGCCATCCTGCCCATGGGCTTTTGCTACCCGGGCACAGGCAAGTCCGGCGACCTGCCACCGCGCCCGGAATGCGCCCCCGCCTGGCGCGCACCCCTGCTGGCGCAGCTGGCGCAGATCGAACTGACCGTGGTGCTGGGGCAATACGCCCTGGCCTGGCACCTGCCGCAGGCGCGCGGCGGCGTGACCGCTGCCGTGCGCGACTGGCGCCGGCACTGGCCCCACACCATCGCCCTGCCCCACCCCAGCCCGCGCAACAACGGCTGGCTGCAGCGCAACCCCTGGTTCGAGGCCGAGCTGCTGCCGCAGCTGCGCGCGCGCGTGCTGGAGATCGTGCAGCAGGGCGCTCAGTGCCCGCCGCAGGAGCCGCAGCAACCGCCGTTGCCGTGACCCTTCTTGGCCTCTTGCTTACCGATCTCCACACGCCACAGATCCGGGCCGGCCTGCAGATAAGTCCAGGACACCGCCCCGGGGCTACGGCCTTCGAGCTGCATGTGCAGCGGCACGGGCTTGTGGTCGTTGACGATGCCGATGGCCTCGCCCGGCGCCAGGGCGTCGAAACGGCCAAAAATCTGCGCATGGCGCTCGTAGGGAGCGATGGTACGCACGTCAATTTCAGCAACGATGGTGCTCATGGAAACAACCTTTCAAAGCAAAAGTTCACACAAAAAACACAAGGAAAAGCAACTCAACCGTCCTTGCCGTCCAGACGGGTCTGGGTCAGCCAGGGGGTGTAAATGAACAGGTAAATGGCAAAGGCCAGCGCCCACAGGCAGGCCGCGCCCTCCACCGCGTACGCATACCAGGCCGGCTGCAGCGCCGGCACCAGCACGCGCAGCACCGCCGCCAGCAGCACGAAGGCGTAGGCCAGCGTCTCACCGCGCCCAGCCTGCAGCGGGCGCCCGGTATGCCCGCGCGCAGTGCGCGTGACCATGCCGATGATGAGCCCGCCAATCACGCCCACGCCAAAAGCGTGCACCGCCAAGGACAGCGGCAGCAGCCCCAGCTGTGCCAGCGCCAGCAGCACAAAGCCCAGCGGCAGCCAGGCATAAGAAGCGTGCAACACCCACAAAATCGGGCGCCCCAGCGTGACCTGCGGATGCCACAGCCACAGCCGCACCGCGTGCAGCACACCAGCGAGCAACGCTGCCACCGCCACCAAAAGCGCCGGCGCACCCAACACCCACAGCAGCAGCGCCAGGGCCGTGGCGGCCAGCAGAGCGGGCTCAAAACGCGGCGGAATGCGAATGACCAAACCCGGGGTCACGTTCTTGGTGAACATGGGCAGCACGCGCCCCGTCATCACGCACACCACCATCACGATCAGGCCCAGCTGCGCATACAGCGCCGTCACCGCAGGCAGCGCCAGCACCCCCAGCACCGCCAGGTGGAACGCGCCATTGGCCAGCGCCATCAGCAGCAGCAACGAAATCAGCGGAATATTGCGCTTGTTGCCCGACTGGATCAGCACACGCAGCAGCGCCAGCGCCACCGCCGGCAGCAGCAGCATGTCGATCACGGCAAACACCGCGTACGGCGCGAAAAACACCGCCAGCCGCGCCGCCAGCCACAGCAGCACCAACACTGCCAGCAGCGGCCCGCGCGGCGTCTGCCGCCCCGTCCAGGCCTTGACGGCGGTGAGCAAAAAGCCTGCCACCACGCCAGCAGCAAAACCAAACAGCATTTCATGCCCATGCCAGAGCAGCGGCGCCAACGGCTGCGCCAGCGGCAGCTGGATATGCCCCAAAAAAGCCGCGATCCACACCGGCACCGACAGGCAGGCGAGCAGCGCCGTCACCAGATAAAACGGCCGAAAACCCAGGCGCAGCACAGGCCAGCCCTGGACGGCAAAAGGCGAGGGAGGGGTGGTAGGTGTCTGCATGAAGGGCCTGCAAAAAAGACGGCGGGAGCAGCCCCGCGCAAAGATTCATTTTATGTGAATCTTATCAAAACAACAGCCACACCCCAGGGATTGCACGCAAAACAAGGCCCCAGCACCCATGGCAGCATGGCGCACCCTCGGTACTGGAGCCCTCCATGCGCCCTCTTCGCCACGCCCCCACCCTGGCCCACTGTGCCTTCGGCCTGCTGCTGTGCGCCAGCCTGGCCGCGCCACAGCCTGCGCTGGCCAAGAAACACGGCGGCGCCCACCCGCCCGGCCACAGCGCAGCGCACGCCAAGGGCGCACGCAAAGGCAACCGGGCGGCCGCGCCGCGCAGCAGCTCCGAAGAAAGCCGCGCCGAGCGTGAACGCCGCCTGCAACGCGAATGCCGGGGCCTGCCCAATGCCGGCGCCTGCCTGGGCTACGCGAGCTGAAGCGCCACTGATCCCCCCACGGCTGCCACCCATCCCCTACAGTCGGCGCATTCCGGCTTTCCCTTCTAGGATGGTTTCATGTCTGCCCTCGCCCCCCCCACTCCGGCCCGCGCCCGAGGCTTTACCCTGGTCGAATTGATGGTGACCCTCGCCATCATCGCCATCCTGGCCGCCATTGCGATGCCCAGCTTCACCCCCATGATCGAACGCTGGCGCGTGCGCCAGGCCGCCGAAGCTCTGCAATCGAGCATCTACTACGCCCGCTCCGAGGCCATCAAGCGCAGCGGCGGCATCAGCATCGTCGCCAGCGGGGGCGATTGGGGTGGGGGCTGGACGGTGCAATACACCATCAACGGCACCACAACCGACCTGCAAACCACCCCTGCCCCGAACAAGATCAGCCTGACCCAGGCCAACAGCACCAGCACCATCTACCTCGACCGCTGGGGCATGATGGCCGCCAGTGTGGGTGGCGTCGGCGCCCTGATGGAATTTGTCATCTTCCCCTCGGACAAAAGCGCCAGCGCCACCACGGCCTCGCGCCTGTGCGCCGGCCAGGGCGGCCGTATCAAAATTCTGGCCGCCAGCGACAGCTGCTCATAGCCCCCCAGGACGGCACCATGCGCACCAGCACCCCATGGCACTTCACTCCCCACGGCACGATGGCGGTGGGTGGTCTGACGCTGCCTGAGCTGCTCATCGCCATGGCCATCCTGGCGCTGCTGGCGGCGGTGGCCCTGCCCAGTTTCACCGCCTTGCTCGAACGCTGGCGCGTGCACCAAACGGCGCAGCAGCTGCAATCGACCCTGCACTACGCACGCTCCGAAGCCATCAGGCGCTCGGGCCGCGTCGTCATCCAAAAGCTGCCCAACCACACCAACGGCTGCACCAGCGCCAGCACCGCCCGCGACTGGGACTGCGGCTGGATCGTGTGCGAAGACCGCAACGGCGATGGCAGCTGCGGCGCCACCGAACCCGTGCTGCAGCGCATCGACACCCCGGCGCGCGTCCAAGTGGCGCGCACCGGCGGCAGTGCCAGCATCGCATTCAACCGCTGGGGGCTGGTCAGCGGCCCCTGGCTCGGCTTTACCCTGATTCCCCTGGACAAAACCGTCTCCCACCCCGGCGCTCGCGGCGTCTGCATGAGTTCCGGTGGACGTGTCCGCATCATTTCCCAAGAGGCCATTCCATGTACCGGCTAACCTTCCCCTCCGGCTCCGCACCGGCGCAGCACCAACGCGGCATTTCCCTGCTGGAATCGCTCATCGCCCTGATCGTCGCCGCCCTCGGTATCCTGGGCGTGGTGGGAATGCAGATGCGCACCCTGACCGACTCGCAAACCACCGTGCGCCGCGCCCAGGCCATCCGGCTCATCGAAGACCTGAGCGAACGGCTCAAGGTCAACCCCAACGCCATGACGGACATGGCCACCTACGTCTCTGACTTTGCCAACACCCCCAGCCCCGGCAACTGCACCACCAACGCCTGCAGCCACGCCGCCCTGGCCACGTACGACCTGGGCACCTGGAAGCAAAACATCGCCGCCAGCCTGCCCCTGGGCCAGGCCAACGTCTTCCTGGCGCCAACCGAGCCCACGAGCAACCGCCGCCAGCTCGGCGTCATGATCTCCTGGCGCGAAAACGAACGCGATACCAGCGCCAACTTCAAGGACGCGCTCGACGCCGTGACCGGCGGCGGCGGTGGCGGCACCGTCAGCTGCCCGGCCGGGCGCACCTGCCACCTGCAATACATCCCCGTTTCGGCCCGCTGCGCGCCATACGACAAGGGCGGCAGCTCCGCCGCCACCTACTACTGCTCCTGAGGCCGCCGCCATGACCGCCACCACCATCGCCACGCCGGCCAGCGCCGCCCGCACATCCCCCACCCGCAGCGCACGCCAGCGCGGCCTGAGCCTGATCGAGGTCTTGGTCGGCCTGTCAATTGGCCTGATCGTGATCGCTGCCGCCACCAGTGCGCTCATGGTCTCGCGTGGCATCTCCGGCACCGTGAGCGACGTCAGCAGCCTGCAGCAACAGGCCGCCTACGCCTTTCGCGTCATGGGCCAGCAGCTGCGCCAGGCCGGCTCGCTCTACCTCAACCCCAACCCCACGGGCAAATTCGACCCCACCGACCCACAAGTGGAAGTCGCCTTTGAAACCAAGGCCGACGCCACCGGCAGCGGCAACAGCTTCGATCCCAGCAAAGACACCCTGAGCAATAACACCAGCACCGGCGCCGTCACCATTGGCTACCGCCGCTACCTCGACCCCGTATTTACGGCCAGCAGCCCACAATCGCTGGCCCGCAACTGCGTCGGCGGCCCGGCCGACAGCAGCCTCGACCAGCGCATGGAAAGCACCTTCCGGCTCAATGGCAGCGAACTGCAATGCGGCGGCAACGGCACCGCTGCCCAGCCCATCGTGCAGAACGTCGCGCAGTTCCAGGTGCGTTACCTGCTGCAAGACACGACCGCGCCCGGCGACACCAAAATCCAATACGTCACCACCGTGGCCGCCGGCCAATGGGGCCGGGTGCAAGGCGTGGAAGTCTGCCTCGTGCTCTACGGCAGCGAAACCATGGCCAACATGCCCGCTGGCAGCAGCTACACCGACTGCACCGGCCAAAGCACCGACATGACGACCCTCTCCGGCGACCGTGCCAAGCGCCTGCACATGGCGTTTCGCAGCGTCTACCAGTTGCGCAGCCAGGGGCTGCTCTAAACCACCGAAAGCATTCCCGCCATGCCCCGCCTCCACCCCCCTTTGCGCGCCCGACGCCAAAACGGCGTCGCTCTGTTCGTCGTCATCGTCTTCGTCATGCTCACCATGCTGCTGGCGCTGTGGGCCTCGCGCACCGCGCTATTCAGTGAAATGGTGGTTGGCAACGACGCCGACTACCAGCGCTCCTTTGAAGCCGCACAGGCCCTGCTACAAGACGCCGAACTCGACATTCGCGGCGAAACCCCCACCGGCAAAGACTGCAGCGGCTCCGGCGACGTCTGCCGCACCAGCACCGTAGACAAAATACCGCTGGAAGCCAAGGACATCACGACCCTGCTGGCCGAGCTCGACAACCAAAGCACCAAATGCCGCAACGGCCTGTGCACCAAACGCGCTGGCCGGCAAGATTTTTGGAACTACACCGACAGCACCAGCCCGGCCCCAGGCAACCTCAAACCCGGCGAAGTCAAGCTCGGCGCCATGACCCAAGCCGGCATTGGCGCCCGCTACGGCCAGTACACCGGCGCCGTGGCCAGCAACAACCCCATCTTGAGCGACCGCAGTGCCAACAACAAGGGTGGCTGGTACTGGATCGAAGTGCTGCCCTACGCCAACCAAAGCAGCAAAAACTCGGGCCTGTTGATCGACCCCAGCAACGCCCTGAAAAACCAGCTGCCGCTCAACCTCGACGTGTACGTGGTCTACCGCATCACCGCCCTGGCCTACGGGCGCAAGCCCAACACCATGGTGGTGCTGCAACAAACCTACGCCCGACAGCGACGCAAAGATTGATGGACGCTTGATTTGCTATTAATTTGATAGCTTCACACGCAAATGTCATCAGCGCAAACCCCGTTTTCACCCCATACCTAGCCCGAGGAGCCGCCATGCCCCGCACCCTTCCCCCCCGCTTCC
>JAJTBK010000470.1 GCA_021286965.1 Comamonadaceae bacterium
CATCGGCGGTGACGGTGACCGGCTGGCGGCCCGCAGGGCGGGCTTCGAGGCGGCAGCGCTTGTCGTTGGCGCCCGACTTGCCCGCGTCTTCGTCGGTCAGAAAGACCTCGATGCGGGTCACGTACTCGCGAAAGCGGGTCATGCGCTCCTGGGTTTCCTGTTGCACCCATTGGGCCAGGGATTCGCCGCCTTGGATTTTGTCGTCGGTATGGACTTGCACTTGCATGGACGTTTCCTCCTGTCAGGACCCCTGCGAATTGCCGGGGGACGCTGTCATCTTAACGCCATGCCAGCGTGCTTTTGGCAACTTGGTGCTACTCCATGTTCAGGGTAAAAAAATAGCCGTAGCGCTTTTTGAATAAGCGTCTACAGCTATTTAATTGATAGCAATCAATGGTGGTGGCCGTGGCCGCCGTGCACGTGGCCGTGGGCAATTTCCTCGGCCGTGGCCGGGCGCACCTCGGTGACTGTGGCGCTCAGGCGCAGTGCCTGGCCGGCCAGCGGGTGGTTGCCGTCCAGGTGCACCTCGGGGCCTTTGATCTTGACCACGCGATACGCCTGGGGTTCACCGTCCGGGCCCGGGCCGCGCAACATGCCGCCGACCTTGACGCCGGGCGGAAAGTCGGCCTTGGCGATGGTCTGCACCAGGCGCGGGTCGTGCGCGCCAAAGGCATCTTCCACCGCCAGCTCCAGCTGCAGCGCGTAGCCCTGGCCCTGGCCTTCGAGGGCCGCCTCGGCCTTGGGGAAAAGGCCGTTGTAGCCGCCGTGCAGATAGGCCAGGTGGCCGCCGTCCAGGCGCTTGCCCTGCAGATCCGTGATGTGGTAGCTCAGGGTGACGGCCATGTCTTTGCTGATGTTCATGCCTTGCTTTCGGGGGAAAAAACGGCCTGCATTGTCCCAGAAGGCGGCCGCCAGGGGGCTGTGCCCGGGGCCGTTTAAAACGCCACTTCCAGGCCCTGCGCCGTGACGCGGATGGCGCTGGGCGTGAGCTGCAGGCGCTGCAGCCTGTCCTGCTCGGCGGCACTGAGCTGGTACAGCGCCACCTCGCCCCAGGACTGCAGCGCCGCCGGCGCCAGCAGCTGCTGCACCAGCGCGGCGGCGCGTGTGGGCAGGCCGTCGAGCTGCAGCTGCAGCAGCTGCACTTCGGTGGCGTACAGGCTGTGTTCGGCGCTGGCGTAGCGCAGGCCGAATTCGAGCGTCAGCTCGCCGGTGCGCGGCTGGGGCAGCAGCGGGCCCGAGAGCTCCAGCGGGCACAGCGCGGCCAGGCGGTTGCTTTCCGGGCGCAGCTGCAGCTGGGGTTCTTGCAGCAGCAGCTGCCAGCTGCCAGCGAGCGCCTGGCGGCGTGGAAAGCGCGCTGCCAGCGCTGCCTGCAGCTGCGCCAGGGTGATGGTGTGGCTGCGCCCGCCGGGGGTGCAGGCAGCGAGCCAGGGCAGGGACAGCAGGGCGATGGTGGTGAGGGCGTGGCGGCGTTGCATGGCCTGGCGATGCTGGCACAAGACGGCCGGTGGCGGGGCTACGAGCTTGATGAATATCAAGTGTTGATGGAAATACAAGGGTTAACCCTTGTCGTTTATGACCACGTTCTTACAATTTAGTAAATATACGTAACAAACAAATTGATTTTGTTTTTATGCTCGTCACTCCTTTCATGGGGAATTTCTATCGTGCGCACCCTTGCTTTTTCTCCTTGGTCGCCGCGCCAATGGCGCATCGGCACCCGTATGACGGCTGGTTTCGGCATCCTGATCGCCCTGGTGTTGGTGGTCGTTGGTGTCGGTTTGCTGCGCCTCAATGGCCTGGTGGAGCTCAATCGCCAGATCATCGAGCGCGAATGGATCAAGGCCGAGGCGGCGAACAACCTCAGCAGCGTGGCGCAGGCCAATGCGCGGCGCACCATCGAGGTTTTCTTTGCCGACGATGCCGCTCTGCGCGCGCAAAAGCGCAATGAAATTTTGGCCGCGCGTGCGAGCTTCGTGCAGTCGTTCGAGACGCTGCAAAAACTCGTCTACCGCCCCGAGGGCAAGCAGATGCTGGCCCAGGCCGAGGCTGCGCGCCAGCGCTACATTGGCTCGCAGGCGCGCTTCAACGAGCTGCTCGACGCCGGTGAGCGCGCACAGGCGCAGGAGGAGCTGCAGCAGCGCACCCTGCCCGAGCTGGCGCTTTTGCAAGCGCACGTCGATGACCTGGCCAAGCTGCAGAAGCAGCTGGTCGATGAAAGTGGTGCCCGCGCCCAGGCGCAGGCGCAGCAGGCACGCCTGCTGCTGCTGGGCGTGGGCCTGGCGGGGGTGCTGCTCGGGCTGTGGCTGGCGCGCTGGATCACGCTGTCGGTGGCGCAGCCGCTGCAGCAGGCCGTGGCCGTGGCGCAGGCGGTGGCGCAGGGCGACCTGCGCAGCCAGATCGAGGTGCGCAGTGTCGACGAAACCGGCCAGCTGCTGCAGGCGCTGCAGGGCATGAACCACAGCCTGGTGGCCATCGTGCACGAGGTGCGCGAGGGCAGCCACACCATTGCCACCGCCACCCACCAGATTGCCGCCGGCAACTCCGATCTGTCGTCGCGCACCGAGCAGCAGGCGGCGGCGGTGGAGCAGACCACGGCCTCGATGCAGGAGCTCGCTGGCACGGTGCAGCAAAACTACGCCAGCGGCCAGCAGGCCAACCAGCTCGCCGATTCGGCCTCGCAGGTGGCGGTGCGCGGTGGCTCGGTGGTCAGCGAAGTGGTGCACACCATGGAGGCCATCAACAGCTCCTCGCGCAAGATCGCCGACATCATCGGCGTCATCGACTCCATTGCTTTCCAGACCAACATCCTGGCGCTCAACGCCGCTGTCGAGGCCGCACGCGCCGGCGAGCAGGGCCGGGGCTTTGCCGTCGTCGCCAGCGAGGTGCGCCAGCTCGCCGGGCGCAGCGCCGAGGCGGCGAAGGAGATCAAGGCCCTGATCGCCACCTCGGTGGACAACGTCAGCACCGGCTGCGTCCAGGTCGAGCAGGCCGGCAGCACCATGGACGAGATCGTCGCCAGCGTGCGCCGCGTCTCCGACCTGATGGGCGAGATCAGCAGCGCCAGTGCCGACCAGAGCCAGGGCATCGAGCAGATCAACCAGGCCATGGGGCAGATGGACCAGGTGACGCAGTCCAACGCCGCCCTGGTCGAGGAGGCGGCCGCCGCCGCCCAGTCGCTGCAGCGCCAGGCGCAGGCGCTGGTGCAGTCGGTGAGCGTGTTCCAGCTGCCGCCGCTGGCCCTGCAGGTGCCGGGTTAGGGGCGGTTAAACAATCACCCCGCCGCCCAGGCAGACCTCGCCGTCGTAGAGCACGGCGCTCTGCCCCGGCGTCACGGCCCACTGCGGCCCGGTAAAGGCCAGCGCAAAGCCGCCCTCCTCGGGCGTGAAATGGCAGGCCGCGTCCTGCTGGCGGTAGCGGGTTTTGGCGGCGTAGGCGCCGGCGGCGGGCGCCTGGCCGGCGACCCAGCTTACGTCCTGCGCCTGCAGCTGGGGCGAGAGCAGCCAGGGGTGGTCGTGCCCCTGCACCACGACGAGGGTGTTTTTCTCCACCTCTTTGCGCGCCACGAACCAGGGCGCGTGCTCGCCGGCGCCGCGCGCGGCGCCCTTTTCCTTCACGCCGCCAATGCCCAGGCCCTGGCGCTGGCCCAGGGTGTAGAACGACAGGCCGACGTGCTGGCCGAGCTTGCGCCCCCGGTCATCGCGGATCGGGCCGGGTTCCTTGGAGATGTAGCGGTTCAAAAACTCGCGAAACGGCCGCTCGCCGATGAAGCAGATGCCGGTCGAGTCTTTTTTCTTCGCGTTCGGCAGGCCGATCTCGGCGGCGATGCGGCGCACCTCGCTCTTGTGCAGCTCGCCCACGGGGAACAGCGTTTTGGACAGCTGCGCCTGGTTCAAGCGGTGCAGAAAATAGCTCTGGTCCTTGGCCGGATCGAGCCCCTTGAGCAGCTCGAACAGGCCGCTGGCCGGGTTCTGGCGCACGCGTGCGTAGTGGCCGGTGGCGATTTTTTCCGCGCCCAGGCGCATGGCGTGGTCCAGGAACGATTTGAACTTGATCTCGGCGTTGCACAGGATGTCGGGGTTGGGCGTGCGCCCGGCCTGGTACTCGCGCAAAAACTCGGCAAAGACGCGGTCTTTGTACTCGGCGGCGAAGTTGACGTGCTCGATCTCGATGCCCAGCACGTCGGCCACGCTGGCGGCGTCGAGGAAATCCTGGCGGCTGGAGCAAAACTCGCTGTCGTCGTCATCCTCCCAGTTTTTCATGAAGATGGCGACCACCTCGTGGCCTTGCTGCTGGAGAAGATGGGCCGTGACGGCGGAGTCCACCCCACCCGACAGGCCGACGACGACGCGCTGTTTTTTCATAGGGCAGGGATTATCCCCGCCGCCCTATGCCTTTGCCATGCGCGGGGCCGGGGCCTGCAGCACGCTGGTGTCGGTGTGGATCAGCGCCAGCGGCGCGCGCTGGCCGGCCAGGTAGTCTTCGATGCACTGCAGCAGCAGCGGGCTGCGGTGGCGCTCGCGGCAGGCGCGCAGCTCGTCGAGCGTGAGCCAGAAGGCGCGCACGATGCCGTCGTCGAGCGTGCGCCAGCCGTGGTGCGTGCCGACGCGGCCGTAAAAGGCAAAGCGCAGGTAGGTGATGTCGTCGCCGGTGCGCGTGCGCGTGAAGCGGTTGAGGTACATGCCCACCAGGCCCTGGGGCTCGAAGTCGTAGGCCGTTTCTTCGAGCACCTCGCGCACGCAGGCCTGCAGCGGCGATTCGCCCGGATCCAGGTGCCCGGCGGGGTTGTTCAGGCGCAGGCCGTCGGCGGTTTCTTCTTCCACGATGAGAAAGCGCCCATCGTGCTCGACGATGGCGGCGACGGTGACGTTGGGTTTCCAGCGGTTGGGCATGGCGCGCATTATCGTGGCGCCGGCTGGCACGGCGATGACAGCTGTTAATGCTCTATTTTTGATAGCTATTCACGCTGATACAACAACGTTTTGTCGGCTAAAAAAGCATGAAAGTGGCGCCAAACAAGCGTCAGTAGCTATCGTTTTTGCGCAGCATGTACACCGCCTCGGGCCCGTAGCCGGCCAGGTGCAGGCGCTGCGTGGGGCAGGCCAGCGCTTGTGGCTGGTAGCCGTGGCGCGCCCAGTAGCGCTGCGCGCCCTGCACCGCCACCAGGGCGCCGTAGCGCAGGCCCTGGGCCGGCAGTGCCGCCAGCAGGGCCGGGCCCAGGCCCTGGCCGGCGCATTCGGGCAACACCGCCATGTCGTGCAGGTAGGCGGTGTCGGGCGTGGCCACGGTGTCGAAGTCGCCGTGCAGCGGCGTCACCTTGCCCTGCAGGCTGCGGTAGGCCGCGAGGTAGGCGAGCACGCGCCCGCCGGCGTCGGTGATGACTTGCGACAGGTTGGCCGGGCTTTGCAGGCGCCGGGCAAAGACGGCGTGGCCCTCCACGTACTGCGCGCCGTAGCAGGCGCGCTGCACCGCCAGCAGGCCCGGCAGATCGGCCAGCGCCAGGGGGCGCGCGGCCCACGCGCTCATGGCTGGGGCGGCGTGGGCAGGTAGTCGTCGAGCGACTGGCCTTTTTCCGCCAGCAGGGCTTCGAGCACCGGCGCCAGGCGCCCCAGGCTCTCGTGCACCGCCTCGCGCACGGTATCGACCAGCACCTGGGTGCTGCGCTCGATCTCCACGTTCAGCTGCGCGCCCGCCTGCAGGTCCTCGAACACCGTGGCGCGGCGTGTTTCGGGGATCAGCCAGACCTCGAACCAGCCCTCGGCGCGGTTCATCTCGGCCACCGTCAGGCTGGCGCCGTGCACGGCGATGTAGCCCTTGGCGAAGATGTAGCGCGCAAACGCGGGCGGCACGGCCAGGCGCCAGACGCGGTTGTTCTCGCTCTCGCGCACGCTGGCCAGCTGCGCCACGCAGTCCACGTGGCCCGACAGCGGGTGGCCGCCGATCTCGGCGCCATCCTTGGCCGCGCGCTCGACGTTCACGCGCTGGCCCTGCCGGTATTGCCCGAGGGTGGTGATGGCCAGGCTTTGCTGCATGACGTCAAAGCGCGCCTGCGTCGGCGACACGATCTGCGTCACCGTCAGGCAGACGCCGTCGGTGGCGACGCTGGCGCCAATCGCCAGATCCTGGCAAAAGCCCTCGGGAAAATCGAGCGTGAAGGTGCGCAGGCCGGCGCGCTCGTCGATGGCGGCAATGACCGCCGTGGCCTGGACGATGCCTGTGAACATGGGGCTGGAGGGGGATGGTGCAAAACGCCCGATTTTGCCACCCGCGCTCCTTGCCGCCCCCGGCTCAGCGCGCGCGCAGCAGCTGCGGCACGTGCAGCAGCACCAGCTCGTTGTCGTCGGCGCGCTGCGGGCCGCGGCTGCTGCTGAAGGGCAGGTTGTTGTCGTTGCCGACGACGATGTGCTCGCCATCGACCACGTCCACGTTCTCGATGGTGAAGAACGGCAAGGCCAGCACGCCGTCCGTGAGCGGCTTGCGCGCCAGGTGCTGCGGGTCCTGGATCTTCATCAGGTCGATGTAGGCGATCTTGCGCAGCGCGCCGCCGGCGTTGGCGTCCGACAGCTGCACCTTGTAGACGCGCTTGAACTGGGCCAGGTCGTGAAAGCAGTCCGCGCGTTTTTCGCCCGCCGGACAGGCGCGGTCGGCCGTGCCCTCGCCGTTGTCGCGCTCGATGATGAGGCCGGTGTCGGCGTCGATCATGTTGAAGTCGCCAATGGCGTGGTGCGCCGCCTCCAGCGGGTACTTCCAGTGCCGGCCGGTCCACTTTTTCGCCGGCACGTCGAATTCGAGCACGCGCAGGTAGGGCTTGCCGTCGAGGTTTTCGTACGCCTGGGCCTGCTCGTCCCACAGCGCGCCTTCGAGCAGCGCGTACAGCTTGCTGCCGTCCTGGCTTGCGGCCATGCCTTCAAAACCCTTGGAGCGCTTGGCCTGGAAGGGGGCCATCTTGGCGTCGGGCGCGCCGGGCGTGGTCAGGGCCGGGTGGTCGGGCGAGCGCACGGGCTTGCCGTCCACCAGGGTGTCGAACACGGCCAGCACCTTGCCGTTCAGATCGGCCTGGATGAGGAAGGGGCCGAACTCGTCACCGACCCACAGCGAGCCGCCGGCGAACTGAAAGCTCTCGGGATCAAAGTCGGCGCCCGTCAGGTAGCGCTTGTCCGTGCCTTCGTGGACGATGCGAAATGGCACTTTTTTGTCCGGGTCGTGCAGGAACACGGTCTCCAGGCGCTCGAATTTTCCGCTCTTGAAGTCCACCTGGTAGTGGTTCAGGTAGAGCATGAAATCGGGCGAGTTGGCCTTGGTGCCGGCGCCGTTGTCGGTCAGTACCCAGTAGCTGCCATCGGCCATGTGCTTGATGCCCGAATGGCCCTGCAGCGGCTGGCCGGCCAGCGGCAGGCCGATGCCGGTGGGGCGCCCGCCGGAGAGGCCGGGCACGCTGCCCAGGCGCTCGGCGCGTGCGCCGGTGGTGAACTTGCCGGCGTGGCGCAGATCGGCCGGGGCGTCGGCGGGCGCGGCGATAAGGCTGAGCGCCGGCAGCACGGCGTGGCCGGCGAGGGTGGCGCGGTACTCGGTCTGGGCCGCAGCGGGCAGCGCCCAGGCGGCGGCGGTGACGGCGAGAAGGGCGAGCACGTGCGGGCCGGCGTGTGAGAGGGAGAGCTGGCGCATGGAAGGTCAGGCAGATGCAGGAAACAAGCCACGCAGCTTGCGGCCCGGGCGTGACCGCGCCGTGACAGTCCAGACCACGTTCTCAGGCCGCCGGCAGCGCCAGCACCAGCCGCGCCCCGCCCAGCGGCGCATCCTGCACCGCGATGGTGCCGCCGTAGGCTTGCACCAGGCTGCGCACGATGTCCAGGCCCAGGCCGCTGCCGGGGCGTTCTTCGTCGAGCTGCACGCCGCGCGCGAACATGTGCAGGCGCTGCGCCGGGGCGATGCCGGGGCCGTCGTCGTCGATGGTGAAGCGCAGCTGCGCATCCGTGCGTTGTACGTCGATCTGCACCTGGCGGCGCGCCCATTTGCCGGCGTTGTCCAGCAGGTTGCCCAGTAGCTCGTACAGGTCCTGGCCCTCGCCGCGAAAGCGCCAGTCGCGGGCGCGCGCGGGCAGGCCCTCGGCCAGGGCAAAGTCGATGTGGCTGTGCAGCCGCGCCATGGTGCGCAGCAGCGCCTCGATGGGTTCGAGCACCGGCGTTGCCAGGCCGCTGGCGTGCACGGCGGCGGCGCGCGCGCGCGCCAGGTGCCAATCGACCTGGCGCTGCGCCAGCGTCACCTGCTCGCGCACCAGGGTGGCGAGCGCGTCTTCCTGCTGCGCGGCGGCGTTGGCGAGAATGGTCAGCGGCGTGTGCACGGCGTGCGCCAGGTTGCCGGCCTGGGTGCGCGCGCGCTGCACCATGGCGGCGTTTTCCTGCAGCACGTGGTTGAGCTCGGTCACCAGCGGTTGCAGCTCCTGCGGGTACTGGCCTTCGAGCTGCTGCGCCTGGCCGACGCGCAGCGCCGCCAGGGCCCGGCGCAGCTGGCGCAGCGGGCGCAGCAAGAGCTGCAGCTGCAGCGCGGCGGCCAGCGCCAGGCCGGCGCCGAGCAGTCCCAGGGCCACCAGCAGCTGGTGCGTAAAGCGCTGCAGCGGCTCGGCCAGCAGGGCCTCGTCGCCGGCCACCACCAGGCGCAGCGGCGGGGCGTCGTCGTCGGGTAGTTGCAGGGTGCGTGCCACGGCCAGCAGGGTGTGGCCCTCGGCGCCGCGCAGCTGCAGGCGGCGGTAGCCTTGGGCGGGATAGGGGCCGGTGATGGCGGGCAGGTGCAGGGTTTCGTCCCACAGCGAGCGCGAGCGGGCCAGGGGGGCGCTGGTGTCGGCCCCGGCGGCTTCGGGCAGGCGCTGGATTTGCCAGTACAGGCCCGACAGCGGTTGCTCGAATAGCCCATCCGTGCCCTGGTGCGGCACGCGCAGGCGGCCATCGACCCAGTCGATGCTGCCGCTCAGGTGATCGAGCTGCACCAGCAACTGCTCCTGCAGCTGCTGCGTGATGTGCTCGCGAAACAGCGTGCGCAGGCTCCAGCCGGCCAGCAGCACCGACAGCAGCAGCCAGGCCAGCGTGCCGGCGAGCAGGCGCAGGCGCAGCGAGCCCGGCTTCATGCGCTGTGCGGCTCCACCAGCCGGTAGCCCAGGCCGCGCACGGTGTCGATGCAGCCCTCGGGCAGCTTCTTGCGCAGGCGGGCGATGAAGACTTCGATGGTGTTGGAGTCGCGCTCGCTGTCGTCGGGGTACAGGTGCTCGGCCAGCGCCGTGCGCGAGAGTACCTCGCCCTTGCGCTGCATGAGGTGCGACAGCAGCTTGAATTCGTGGCTGGTGAGCGCCAGCGGCTGGCCCGCCAGCAGCGCCCGCGCCTGGCGCGTGTCGAGCACGAGGGGGCCGCAATGCCACTCGGCGCTGGCGTGCTCGGACAGGCGGCGCAGCAGCGCGCGCAGGCGAGCGAGCAGCTCCTCCATGTGAAACGGCTTGGCCAGGTAGTCGTCGGCGCCGGCGTCCATGCCGGCGACTTTTTCCTGCCAGCTGCTGCGCGCCGTCAGCACCAGCACCGGCATGGTGCGCCCGCCAGCGCGCCAGCGGCGCAGCACGCTCAGGCCATCGAGCAGGGGCAGGCCGAGGTCGAGCACCACGGCGTCAAAGTCCTGCACCTCGCCCAGGTAGTGGCCCTCGCGGCCCTCGCTGGCCTGCTCCACCGTGTGTCCGGCGCCGGCAATCGCCTGCACCAGCTGGGCGCGCAGGGTGGGTTCATCTTCCACGACCAGGATGCGCATCGCCCCCCCTTTCGTCGGCGCCCGGCTTGCGCCGCACTTCCAGCACCTTGCCATCGACGGCATCGACCTTGAGCTTGGCCATGCGGCCATCGGCCTGCAGCAGGCGGATTTCGTAAATGAAGCGCCCGCCCTCGGTCTCGAACTCGATCTTCAGCACCTGCCCGCCGTAGTCGCGCTCGACGCCATCGAGCACCTGGCGCAGCGGCAGCACCCGGCCCTGCTGCAGCGCCTGGCGCGCCAGTTCGTGGTCTTCGCGTGGGCCATGGTCGGCCCAGGCCGGGGCGGCAAGGGCGCCAGCGAGCAGGGCCAGGGCGGTGCGGCGGGGGGGCGGGGTAGAGGTCATGGCGTCGATTGCAGCCCAGGCGGCATGAACCCGGCCTGAACAGCGTCTTCAGCATACGTTCAGCGGCGCTTGCCGACAATCCATACCCAGTGAAAGGATGGACTCTCATGCGAATCAAACTTGCCCTGGCCCTGTGGCTGCTCGCCCTGAGCGCGGCCTGGTGGGCCACCCTGCCCCCGGACCTGGCGCTGCTGCCGCTGATCGACGCCCAGGGCGCCGCCCGGGGCCTGTGGCGCCTGCGCGATCAGGCCATCGTGCTCAGCGGCCTGTACAGCGTCGGGCTGATGAGCCTCATCATGCTGCTGGCGCTGCGCCTGCCGCTCATCGAGCGCCCGCTCGGCGGCATGGACCAGGTCTACCGCCTGCACAAATGGGCCGGCATCGGCGCCGGCCTCACGGCCGTGCTGCACTGGGGGCTCAAGGAAGGTGGCGGCCTCATCAAAACCCTGTGGGGCCGCGCCGGCAAGCCGCCGCACGAGGCCGTATTGCCCTGGCTGAGCGACGCGCGCGGCCTGGCCAAGGACCTGGGCGAATGGGGCTTTTACCTGCTGCTGGTGCTGCTGGCCGTGACCCTCATCCACCGCCTGCTGGCCTACCGCCCGTGGCGCGTGTCGCACCGCGCCATGGCCGTGCTGTACCTGGTGTTCGTGTTCCACACCCTGGCGCTGCTGCCGCTGCACTTCTGGGCCCCGCCCCTGGGCTGGCTCATGGGCGGCCTGCTGGCCCTGGGCAGCCTGGCGGCGCTGGCCTCGCTCGCTGGCGTCATCGGCCTGCGCCGGCGCCATGCGGCGCGCATCCACAGCGTGCAGCGCCTGGGTACGGATGCGGATGCGCCGCTGGAAGTGGTCTGCGCCCTGCCGCCCTCCTGGCCGGGGCACCGCGCCGGGCAGTTTGCCTTCGTGCGCTTTGAGCGGGCCGAGGGTGCGCACCCCTTCACCATCGCCAGCGCCCCGGGCGCCCTGGGCTGCGACGCCGACGGCGCGCCGCTGCTGCGCCTGGTGATCAAGCCGCTGGGCGACTACACCCAGGTGCTGCACCAGCGCCTGCGCGCCGGCCAGGCGCTGGACATCGAAGGCCCCTACGGCCACTTCGACGGCCAGGGCCAGGCCCAGCGCCAGCAGGTGTGGGTGGCTGCCGGCGTTGGTGTGACGCCCTTCATCGCCCTGCTCGAAGCGCGCCAACCCGGCGCCCCTACTCCCATCGAGTCCGCGCAACCCGTGCACATGCACTACTGCACGCGCAACGCCGCCCGCGACCCGCTGCTGGCCCGCCTGCGCACCCTGTGCGCCCAGGCCGAGCCGCCGGTGGCGCTGACGGTGCACGACGACGCCCAGGGCCAGCGCCTGCGGCCCCAGGACCTGGAGCCGGCAGGGCAGGCCATCGACCTGTGGTTCTGCGGCCCGCAGGGCCTGGGCGATGCGCTCGACGCGCACACCCGCCGCGCGCCCTGGCGGTTGCACCGCGAATCGTTTGCCATGCGTTGAGCCCATGCCGGAGAACACCATGACCTGCCGCTCCTGGCTTGCCAGCCTGACCATCGCCTGCGCCCTGGCCCTGCCCGGCGCTGCCCACAGCCGCAGCCTGGAGCTGACGCTGCAGCTGCGCCCATACGGCGGCCAGGGCGCCTACCTGGCCGTCTACCTGGTCGATCCCCAGGGCCAATGCGCCGCCACGCTGTGGGTGGCCGGGCGCAAGGCCAAGTACCACAAGCACCTGTCGGCCTGGCGGCGCCTGTGTGGCAATGCGCGCCTGAGCGGCATCACCGGGGCCAGCGTGGGCGCCGGGCGCAGCCTCAGCGTCAGTGCCGACCTGGCCGAGGTGCTGCTCGATGCCGGCTATGAAATCCGCATCGACGCCGCCGATGAAGACATGGACGACAGCCCCGCCGACGCCCGCCTGCCGCTGCGCCGCCAGCCGCCGCCGCCCCAGGCCGGGCGCGACTTCGTCGCCGCCCTGAGCTACCGCTGGCGGTGATCGCCGATGGCCCGCAGCACACTGCACGGCCCGGCCATGGGCACGCGCTGGAGCGTCACCTGTGAACTGGCGCCCGGCATCGACCGCGCCGCCCTGCAGCAGGCCCTGGCTGCCGCCGTGCAGCAGGTGGACGCGCAAATGTCCCCCTGGCGCCCGGACAGCGACCTGCAGCGCTTCAACCAGGCAGCGCCCGGCACCTGGGTCGCCCTGCCGCCCGCCCTGCTGCAGGTGCTGGCGGCGGCACTCGACGTCTGCCGTGCCAGCGATGGCGCCTTCGACCCCGGACTGGGGGCGCTGGTGGACGCCTGGGGCTTTGGCGCCGTGCGCCGCGTGCCCGATGCGAACGCCATCCGCGCCGCCCGCCAGCAGCCCCCGCTGCCGGCCCACCAGTGGCTGGAGCTGGACGCTGGCGCGCAGCGTGCACGCCGGCACGCGCCGCAGCGCCTGGACCTGTGCGCCATCGCCAAAGGCTACGCCGTCGATTGCATGGCGGCCGTGCTGCAGACGCACGGCGTCACCCAGGCCCTGGTGGCGCTCGACGGGGAACTGCGCGCCCTCGGCCCGCAGGCCGACGGCCAGCCCTGGGCCGTGGCGCTGGAGGCGCCGCAGCCCGGCGCCCGCACGGTGCACGGCGTGCTGCAGCTGCAAGACCTGGCGGTGGCCACCTCGGGCGACTAC
>JAJTBK010000474.1 GCA_021286965.1 Comamonadaceae bacterium
CTTGCCGCAGGCGGCGAGCAGCAAGGCAGCCGCTGTCAGGGTCATGGACAGGGTAAATTTTTTCATGGGGTATGCCTTTCGTGGTTGCAATAAAAAAATGAAAAATACCAGGCCGCTGCGCTGCGCATCGCTGCGCCCGCACCGGCCTGCCATCGTAGAACAAGTTGCTAGGGCGGCAGTGTGCGAGCCTTTCGTCCCGGTTCGTTTGATATGTGTCAACATTCAAAAGAACATTCCGAGTGAACATTTAAACCTCGCACCGTCCACCCTGTACGCTGTGCCCTGGTATCCCCCACAACCCTGCCTGCTGCCATGTCCTTCTTCCGCACCCTGAACCGCCTGCCCGCCTGGGTCTTTGCGTGGTTCGTGCTGTGCTACGGCGTGGCCTATGCCAGCCCCCTGCTACAGCCACGCGGCCTGGAGCTGGTGTGCGCCAAAACCGGCGTGCTGCTGGTGAGCCACAACGCCGACGGCCTGCCCGACATGGTCAAGCCCGGCCTCGATTGCCCGCTGTGCCTGCTCGGCCAGGCCAGCGCCCCACCGCCGCCCATCATGGCGGCGCTGCCCGCCCCCCTGTGTTCCGCTGCCACCCTGGCCCTACCACCCGCCAGGCCCTTTGTCCTTGCCCCTTCCGGCGCACCACCGCCGGCCCGGGCCCCTCCCGTTTCCCTTTGCCAATCCTAAAAAGAGGCCAACCATGAGCAAGAAGAGAGAAGACCTGAGCACCGAAACCGCCGGCCTGGGCCGTCGCCGTTTCATCAACACCGCCGCCCTGGCGGGTCTGACGGTGGGCGTTGCTGCGTGCAACGACAAGCCCGCTGCCGCCCCCACCGCTGCCGCGCCAGCTGCCGCACCTGCAGCGCCCGCAGCAAGCCATGGCGCTGCAGCCAACGTGCACCTCAAGCCCGGTGAACTCGACACCTACTACGGCATCTGGAGCGGCGGCCATACCGGCGACATGCGCATTCTGGGTCTGCCATCGGGCCGTGAAATCCACCGCATTCCCTGCTTCGTGCCGGACGCGCTCGTGGGTTGGGGCATCACCAACGAATCCAAGGCTGTGATGGGCACCAAGGCCGACGGTCACCTCAAGTACACCGTCGCCGATACCCACCACACCCACGCCTCCTACAAGGACGGCAACTACGACGGCCGCTACGCCTGGATCAACGACAAGATCAACGCCCGCATCGCCCGTGTCCGCCTCGATTACTTCGTCTGCGACAAGATCACTGACCTGCCCAACGTGCAGGGCTTCCACGGCATTTTCCCGGACAAGGCCGATCCGGTCGATCCGGCCATCAACTACACCACGCGCGTGTTCTGCGGTGGCGAATTCGCCATCCCCCTGCCCAACAACGTCGGCACTGCGGACGGCAGCAAATACCGCTCGCTGTTCACCTGCGTCGATGCCGAGAGCATGGAAGTGCGCTGGCAGGTGCTGATCGACGGCAACTGCGATCTGGTGGCCACTTCGTTCGACGGCAAGCTCGCTGCCACCAACCAGTACAACACCGAAATGGGCGTGCACTACGAGGACATGATGTCCGCCGAGCGCGACGCCTGCCTGTTCTTCAACGTCGCCCGTATTGAAGAGGCCGTCAAGGCCGGCAAGTTCACGACCATCGCTGGCTCGAAGGTGCCCGTGGTCGATGGCACGCACGAAGCCAACAAGGACGCCAAGACCGCCCTGGTGGCCTACGTCTCGGTGCCGAAGAACCCGCACGGTGTGAACGCTTCGCCCGATGGCAAGTACTTCATCTGCGCCGGCAAGCTCTCGCCCACCACCACCACCATCGAACTGGCCAAGGTGCTCGACTGGTTCGACGGCAAGCTGGAAAAGCTCGACGACGCCATCGTCGCTGAAGTCGAAGTCGGCCTGGGCCCCCTGCACACGGCCTTTGACGGCCGTGGCAACGCCTACACCACGCTGTTCCTGGACAGCCAGATCGCCAAGTGGAACATCGAAAAGGCGATTGCCTTCACCAAGGGTGACAAAAACGCCAAGTACGTGGTCGATCGCCTGGACGTGCATTACCAGCCCGGCCACATCAACGCCTCGCACTCTGAAACCCGCGCCGCTGACGGCAAGTTCCTGGCCGTGGGTTGCAAGTTCTCCAAGGACCGCTTCCTGCCCGTGGGCCCGCTGCACCCCGAGAACGAACAGCTGGTCGATATCTCGGGCGAGAAGATGGTGCTGCTGGCCGACCACCCGGTGCGCGGCGAGCCGCACGACTTCATCATCTTCAAGCGCGACATCGTCAAGCCCAAGCAGGTGTACAGCCTCGATGAATTCCCCTTGGCCACCAAGGATCCGAAGGAATCGGGCGTGACGCGCAACGGCAAGAAGGTCACGGTGCGCCTGACCTCGCAGGCTCCCGCCTTCTCGCTGCGCGAGTTCACACTGAAGAAGGGCGACGAAGTCACGCTGATCCTGACCAACCTGGACAAGATTGAAGACTTGACGCACGGTTTCGCCATCCCGAACTACAACGTCAACTTCATCGTCAACCCGCTGGAGACCAAGTCGGTGACCTTCATTGCCGACAAGCCCGGGGTGTTCTGGTGCTACTGCACCCACTTCTGCCACGCGCTGCACCTTGAAATGCGCACGCGTATGATCGTCGAGGCCTGATAGCCTCTCCCCATGACAGGCGCTGCGCTGGCGCGCGGCGCCTGTTTTTCATTGGATAGCGTGATGTTTCCCCTCGGCCTGCAGCGGCTTGCTGCCTTTTGTTTTGCCCTGTTCCTGGCGCTGCTGCTGCACGCGCCGCGCGTCGCCCATGCGGGCGCCTACGAGGCCGAGTTACCGGCCAACCTGGCGACCACGCCTGCCATGTGCTCGCTACTGCCCTGCACCGAGGTGTTTCCGGGCGCCACCTATTTCTCCGAGCGCAAAGGCCAGCCACCCTACGTCGAGGCCTACGACCACGAAGGGGCTGACAAAAAGCTGCTGGGCTACGTCATGCTGTCCACCGACATCACCGACACCCCGGCCTACTCCGGCAAGCCGGTGGTGACCCTGATCGGCATGGACAAGGCCGGGCATTTCGTCGGCATCAAGGTGCTCAAGCACTCCGAGCCGATCTTGCTGCTGGGCATTCCTGAATCGGCGCTGATCAACTTCAACAACCAGTACCTGGGCAAATCGGTCACCGACAGCATCGAGGTCGGCCCCTCGCGCCCGGACGAGAACATCCTCGGCGTCGATGCCATCTCGGGCGCCACCGTCACCGTCGTGGCGCAAAACCAGGTCGTCATGACCTCGGGCGCTGCCGTCGCGCGCCAGACCGGCATCATCGCGCCCACGGTGCGCGAACCGGCCCAATTCGTCACCACCGGGCAAAAGTACGACTGGGCCCAGCTCGTGAAGATGGGCGCCGTGCAGCGGCTGCTGGTCAAACCCGAACAAGTCGGCCTGCCGCGCGCCCCAGAGCCCTTCATCGAGCTGTGGTTTGGCGACCTGAACCAGCCCGACGTGGGCAAAAGCCTGCTCGGCGACAACGGCTTTGACAGCCTGCAATCGCGCTTGAAAGAAGGCGAAAACGCATTCTTCGTCATCAAGACAGCGGGCGACGAGTCTTTCAAGGGTTCGGGCTTTGTGCGCGGCGGTATTTTTGACCGCGTACAGGTCAAGCAGGGCGCGGATGCGTTCACGTTCCGTGACCTCGATGCTCTCAACCTCTACGGCCTCGAAGCCGCTGGTGCGCCGCGCTATACCGAGTCGAGCATCTTCATCATCCGCTCGCATTCGTTCTCAGCCGCCTACCCCTGGAAGTTCGCCTTCCTTGGCAACCGCGTGGATCGTGCCACAGGCCACCGCAGCTTTGCCGTGTTCGAGTCCAAATACTGGCTGCCGGCCGACTTGCTGCAAGGCGGGCGCCCCAAAGTGCAAGAGCCGGACGCGCCCTGGGTGCGCATCTGGAAA
>JAJTBK010000490.1 GCA_021286965.1 Comamonadaceae bacterium
CTGGCTCGAGCCCGTGGGGCAGAACATGTTCAAGGAATCGGCCGCCAGCGGCCAGCCGCAGCAGGGCACGCCCGGCACCAACGGCCTGGGCTACATCAAGCAAGGCTTTCTGGAGTCCTCCAACGTCAACGTGGTGGAGGAGCTGGTGACCATGATCCAGGCGCAGCGCGCCTACGAGATGAACTCCAAGGCCATCCAGACCAGCGACCAAATGCTGGCCAAACTGGCCCAGTTGTGAGGCCCATCATGCGCGCCCTGCTCCACCACACCCTGCCCGCTGCCTTGCTGGCCCTGGCCACAGGCTGCGCCAGCATCAACCCACCGCCGCCGGTGGAAGTGCTGGCCACCACGCCACCGCCCCTCACGGCCCTGCCGCCCGCCAACGCCGCACCCGCCAACGGCAGCCTGTTCAGCAGCCAGCGCTACCGCCCGCCGCTGGAAGACCCGCGCGCGCGCCTGGTGGGCGATCTGGTGACCATCACCATCAGCGAAAAAATCGCTGCCAGCCAAAACTCCACCTCCAACGTCAGCCGCAATCCCAAGGTCAGCGGCGGCATCACGGCCCTGCCCTTCGTCGGTGGCGACATTGCAGGCAAGACCAAAATTGGGGCCGAATACTCCAATAGCTTCGACGGCGGCGGCAAGACACAAAGCAGCAACACCTTCGACAGCAGCATCACCACCACCGTGTCCGAGGTGCTGCCCAACGGCCACCTGGTCATCACCGGCGAGAAGCAAGTGGGCGTGAACCGCAGCGTCGATGTACTGCGCTTTTCCGGCACCATAGACCCACGCCGCATCGCGCCGGGCAACACCATAGACTCCAAATACGTTGCCAACGTGCGCGTGATCTCGCGCGGCATGGGCGAGCAGGCCGAGGCACAGGCCATGGGCTGGCTCGGGCGCTTCTTCAACACCATCACGCCGTTTTGATAGAAAAAGCCATCCAGCGCTTACCAGGCAAGCGTCAGCAGCTATCAAAAGCATAGCTACTGACGCTTTTTTCGTACCCATTTCCAGGCGTTGGTGAGCGGCTAATTGGCCGCTTTTACGCCGTCTTATCGGCCTATAGTTTTTGCCGGCGGCGCCCAGAATCGGGGCCATGTTCCGTCTGCCTGCCCCCCTTCTGTCCCGTCTGGCCTGGTTGCCCGCCGCCCTGGCACTGTTGTGCACGGCGCTGCCGGCGCAGGCGCTGCGCATCAAGGAAGTGGCCGCCGTGCAGGGCGTGCGCAGCAACCAGCTGACGGGCTACGGCCTGGTCGTGGGCCTGGACGGCACGGGCGACCAGACGACGCAGATGCCGATCACCACCCAGGCGGTGCAGAACTACCTGCAGCAAATGGGCATCACGCTGCCACCGGGCACCACCGCGCCGCAGCTCAAGAACGTGGCCACCGTGGTCGTCACGGCGCAGCTGCCGGCCTTTGCCCAGCCGGGGCAGTTCATCGACGTCACCGTCTCCTCCATCGGCAACGCCAAGTCGCTCAAGGGCGGCACGCTCATCACCACGCCGCTGCGCGGCGCCGACGGCGAGATTTACGCCCTGGCGCAGGGCAACGTCGTCGTCGGCGGTGCGGGCGCCTCTGCCGGCGGCTCCAAGGTGCAGATCAACCACCTCTCGGCCGGGCGCGTGCCCGAGGGCGCGCAGGTCGAGCGCAGCGTGCCGACGCCGCTCAACGACGGCGACACCATCACCCTGGGCCTGAACGCCTCCGACTTCCAGACTGCGCGCAAGGTGGCGCAGGCCATCAACAACCGCAGCGGCGCCGGCACGGCCACCGCCCTCGACGGCCGCACGGTGCAGGTGCGCGCGCCGCAAGAGCCCGGCGCGCGCGTGAACTTCATTGCCGAGCTCGAAGAAATCCAGGTCGCCGACACCACGCCAGCGGCCAAGGTGGTGATCAACGCGCGCACCGGCTCCATCGTGCTCAACCAGGCGGTCACGCTCGGGCCCTGCGCCATCGCGCACGGCAACCTGGCCATCACCATCAGCAGCACGCCCGTCATCAGCCAGCCCAACCCGCTGTCGCAGGGCGTGACGGTGGTGGCGCAAAAGAGCGACATCCAGGTCAAGCAAGAGCCGGGCATTTTGATGACGCTGCCGCCCGCGCCGCAACTCGCCGACGTGGTGCGCGCCATCAACACCCTGGGCGCCACGCCGCAAGACCTGCTGGCGATCCTGCAGGCCATCAAGGCCGCCGGCGCGCTCAACGCTGAGCTGGAGGTGATCTGATCATGGCCTACGCCACCCCCATCAACACCAGCAACGCCCTGGCCGCCGATGGCCGCTCGCTCAACGCCCTGAAAACGCAAAGCGGCCCCGAGGCCACGCGCGAAGCGGCCAAGCAGTTCGAGTCGCTGTTCATGCGCGAGATGATCAAGAGTATGCGCGAGGCGACCATGAAGTCCGGCCTGCTCGACGGCGCCGAAGGCAACCTCGCCAACGACATGTACGACCAGCAGCTGTCGGTGCAGCTCTCGGGCCAGCCGGGCGGGCTGTCCGAAGCCATTCAGCGCCAGCTCACGCGCCAGATGGGCGGCAGCGAGACCGAGCTGTCCGCACCCTCCACCCTCAGCCTCGACCGCAGCGCGCGCACCGTGGCCAGCAACCCCAACGCCACCAAGTCCTCGCCCAAGGGGTTGGACGATTTCGTGCAGCACCACCGCCGCAGCGCCGAACGCGTGGCGGCCGAAAGCGGCATTCCGGCCAATTTCATGCTCGGCCAGGCCGGGCACGAGACCGGCTGGGGCAAGGGCGAGATCCGCCAGAAAGACGGCACGCCGGCCTACAACCTGTTCGGCATCAAGGCCGGCAAGGGCTGGACGGGCAAGGTGGCCGAGGTCAGCACCACCGAATACATCGACGGCCAGGCGCGCAAGGTGACGGCCAAGTTCCGCGCCTACGACTCCTACGAGGACTCGTTTCGCGACTACGCCCGCCTCATCAACGACAACCCGCGCTACGAAAAAGCGCGCACCCAGGTGCATTCCCCCCAGGCCTTTGCCAACGCACTGCAAAAGGCCGGCTACGCCACCGATCCGCTGTACGCGCACAAGCTCTCGCGCGCCATTGCCAGCACGCAGCGCGTGGCCAGCAGCGCCAGCACTGCGCTGCCCACCGTCAACACCGCCCGCACCCTGGGCGGCACGCAGGCCTGATGCGCCCGCCTGAGCAAGGAGCCCGAGCATGAGTCTCTTGAACGTTGGCGCCCGCGCCCTGATGGCCAACCAGGTGGCGCTGCAGACCACCGGCAACAACATTGCCAACGTCAGCACCCCCGGCTACTCGCGCCAGAGCGCACACATGGTGACGGTGCCCGGCCAGTTCACCGGCAACGGCTACATCGGCCAGGGCGTGGACGTGCAGACCATTTTGCGCAACCACAACGAACTGCTCACGCGCCAGGCAGCCATGGCGGCCTCGGGCCAGGCGAGCGACGCCGTGCGCTCGGAGCGCCTGAACCAGATGCAGGACATCTTTACCGGCGGCAAGGACAGCCTGGGCACGGCCATTTCGGACATGCTGGGCTCGCTCTCGGACGTGAAGAATTCACCCACCGACATGACGGCGCGCACCGTCACGCTCACGCGCATGAGCGAGACCGCCGGGCGCTTTCGCACCGCCGCCGAGCGCCTGTACGACATCGAATACACCGTCAACGAGCAGCTCAAGAACAACGTCAGCAAGATCAACAGCCTGGCCAAGAACATCGCCGACGTGAACCAGGAAATCGCCTCGGCCCAGGGCAACGGCCAGGTGCCCAACGACCTGCTGGACAAGCGCGACCAGCTGATCCGCGAGATCAACCAGTACATCCAGACGACGCAGATCCCGGCCGACGACGGCTCCGTCGGCCTGTTCATCGCCGGCAGCCAGCCGCTGGTACTGGGCAACACGCCCACGCCGCTGGCGGTGCGTGAAAAGGCCGAATACCCCGGCAGCGGCCAGATGGCGCTGTACTTCGAGCGCCCCGGCGCCTCGCCGCTGGAACTGGGCGAATCCACCCTGGGCGGGGGCGAGTTGAACGGCCTGCTGCAGTTTGCCAACCACGACCTGGCCGAAGGCCGCAACCTGCTCGGGCGCATGGCCCAGAGCATCGCCATGACCATGAACGCCCAGCAAAAGCTGGGGCTGACGCTCGATGGCCAGATGGGGCAGGACTTGTTTGCCATCCCGACCTCGGTTGCCGGCACGACCAACGGCACGGGCGCGGGCAACGTCACCTTTGCCAACCCGACGCAGTTCGCCGCCTCCGACTACGAAGTGCGCTTCACCACCCCGCCAGCCGGCCAGGTGGTGCGCCTGTCCGACGGCAAGGCCACCAATTTTGCCGGCCTGGCCGACCCGGCACTGCAAAACATCGACGGCCTGCAATTCAACCTCACCGCCGCCGGCGGCGCCGGGCAGACGATTTTGTTCAAGCCCTTTGCCAGCTCGGCGGCCAACATCCAGGCCAAGCTGCTCTCGCCCAACGCCCTGGCGGCGGCCAACCCCATCAACGCCGCCATGGGCACGTCCAACGGCGGCTCGATGCAGCTGGCGGGCCTCAAGGCCACGGGCATTCCGGCCCTGGCGCTCCCCGCCATCGGCACCCCCACCACTTTGACGTTCAATGGCACCGGTGGCTTTACCGTCGCCAATGGCGGTACGCCGATGAACATCACGGCCACACCGCCCACCCCCCTCACCCCGATCAACCCCGGGCCGCCACCGGTGTACGGCTATACCGCTGGCCAGGCCATCAACATCGATGGCTGGCAGATCACGCTGCAGGGCACGCCCAAGAGCGGCGATACCGTGTCCGTCGGCAACGCCCTCGATCCGCAATACGGCGACGCCTACAAGCGCAACGCCGGCAACGCCGGTGCGCTCATGGATCTGCGCGACGTGCAGATGTTCGACAACGCCACGCTGCAAGACGGCTGGGCCGGCGCCATCGCCCAGGTGGGCACGCGCACGCAAAGCGCGCAGTACGCGAGCAACATGTCCACCGCCATCGCCAACAACCTCGAACGCGACCGCACCGCCGTCTCCGGCGTCAACCTCGACGAAGAGGCGGCCAAACTCATCCAGTACCAGCAGGCCTACCAGGCCTCGGCCAAAATGCTGCAGATTGCGCAAAGCATTTTCGACAGCCTGCTGCAAACCGTCAGCCGTTGATGATCGGAGCACGCCATGAGCAGTAACACCATCTACCGCATGGGCACGGCCAACCTGTACGACAACGCGCGCCTGAACGTCAGCCAGCGCCAGAACCAGCTCACCGACCTGCAGGAAAACCTCACCTCCGGCAAGCGCGTGGTGCGCCCCAGCGACGACCCCGTGGCTGCCGCCCAGGCCGAGCGCGCGATGACGCGCATCAACCGCATCCAGACCGAGCAGCGCGCACTCGAAGTGCAGCGCGGCGCCGTGGCGCAGGCCGAATCCACCCTGGGCGACGCCGTCGGCCTGGTGCAGGAGATGCGCCAGCTCATCGTCGCCGCCGGCAACGGCGGCTTGAAACCCGAGGACCGCAAGACCTACGCCAACCAGCTGCAAAGCCTGCGCGAGCAGCTCAGCGAGGTCGTCAACCGCAAGGACACCAACGGTATGCCGCTGCTGGGTGCCCTGGGCAGCCAGCTGACGGCCTTTTTGGGCCCGCTCTCGGGCAACCCCGACTACCAGTTCGCCGGCCAGCCCGGCCAGACGGCGAGCACCGGCGTGACGGTGCCGCTGACGCTCGACGGCCATTCGGCGCTGATGTTCGATCCCCAGCGCGACGGCGTGTACAACGCCATCGGCAGCACCATCCCGGTCGATCGCACCCTGACCACCAGCGGCATCACCCCGACCAACCCCGGCCTGGTCACGGGCAACAACTACCGCATCGATTTCCTCGGCGTCGGCCCCGGGGCGCAGCCGAACACGACGACGGCGCAGTACACCATCACCGACACCACCGTCATCCCCAACGTCGTCTCGGCCCCGGTAACCATCCCCGACTACCCCTCGGACAAGCCGATGGAGGTCAGCGTCACCGGCATCCCGGGCCTGAGCTTCACCATCAAGGGCAACCCGGCCAACGGCGACAGCTTCACCTTGAAGCCCAGCGCCAGCCTGCTGAGCAGCCTCGACAGCGCCATCCGCGACATCGGCGGCGCCGCCAACAACAACGCCGCCGCCCAGGCCGTGGGCCAGGCGCTGAACAACCTCGACATCGGCATGGAGCGCCTGCACAACATGCGCGGCTACGCCGGCGAGCTGCTCAACCGCGCCGACCGCATCACCGGCGACCAGACCAACCGCAGCATTCAGCTCGAAGGTGACCGCTCGCGCGCCGAGGACCTGGACATGGTCAAGGGCATTTCCGACTTCCAGAACGCACAGACCGGCTACGAGGCGGCGCTCAAGTCCTACGCCCAGGTGCAGCGCCTGACGCTGTTCAATTTCATTAACTGATAAGCCCCGCCCATGGTGCAATCCGTCCTTGGCAGCCTGACCCTGGGCTACCGCCCGTTATGGAACGCCGCACGGCGCCTGGCGGCGGTGCAGCTGTACGTGCAGGAGCTGCCGGGCGCCACGGTCGATGCACCGCACCTGCTGCGCACCCTGCAGGAGCTGTGGTCGGCGCAATCGCCGCCGCTGCTGCTGGCGCCGCAGTCGCCCCAGCTGCTGCTGCAGCTGCTGCAAAAAGCCCCCGCCGCCAGCCCCTGGATCGAGGTGCGCGGGCGCTGGCTGGGCAACGCCACCCTCCTCGCCAGCGTGCGCGCGGCGCACCAGCGCGGCCTGCGCATGGTCTGGCGCGGCGAGCTGGCGCAGCTGCCGCCGGGCGATATCGCCGCCTGCTTCGATAACAGCCTGCTGAGCCTGTCGGCGCAGGATGCAGTGCACATCCTGCAAAGCATCACCCCGGCACCGGGCAGCGGCTTTGGCACCAAGGCGCCGCCCAGCCCGCTGCTCGACGGCCAGATGTACGAGAACCTGCCGAGCATGGCCCTGGCGGCGCATTGCCTGGAGCAGCGCCGCGCCGTGGCCGTCGCCGGCTGGCCGGTCGATGACCTGCTCTTTACCCTGCGCCACCAGCAACCCCAGCCGGCCTACGCCACGGTGCTGCGGCTGATGAAGGCCATCGATGCCGAGCAGTCGCTCGACGCCTTCGAGCACATCCTGGCCCAGGACCCGGTGCTGGCCTACCGCTTCATGGTGTTCACCAACTCGGCGGCGCTGGGCCTGCGCACCGGCGTCGATTCGCTGCGCCGGGGCCTGGTCATGCTGGGCTACGGCACGCTGCAGCGCTGGCTCGGCGAGCTGCTGCCGCACGCCAGCCAGGACCCGAACCTGCAGCCGCTGCGCCAGTCCATGGTGCTGCGCGCGCGCCTGACGGAGCACCTGATCGAGGCCGGCATCGAGCACGAGCTGCAGCGCGAGGTCTACCTCACCGGCCTGTTCTGGCAGCTCGGCGACCTGCTGGGCGAACCGGTGGCCAACGCCCTGCGCCGCCTGCCGCTGTCCGAGCGCATCAGCGACGCCATCGTGCAGGGCAACGGCCCCTACGCTGGCGCCCTACACATCGCCTGCGCCCTCGAAAACGACGATGCCCAGGTGCTGCGCGCCCTGTGCGAAAGCCACGAGCTGGCGCCCGAGGACGTGAACCGCGCCCTGCTGCGCGTGCTCAGCGAAGCCAATACCTGAAGGCGTTGCACGCTACGTTTTTGATAGCTACTGTCGCTTGCTTGACAAGCGCTGGCGGCCGATTTCATCAAAATCCGCGCGCATGGGAACCCTCTACCTCGTACGCCACGGCC
>JAJTBK010000498.1 GCA_021286965.1 Comamonadaceae bacterium
TTGGCTCCTCGACCTGGGCTCGAACCAGGGACCTACGGATTAACAGTCCGGCGCTCTACCGACTGAGCTATCGAGGAACAAGACTTAGATTATAGGCATAAAAATCTGCCGTTTTGGCAAAACGGCAGATATCGGCCAAAAAATCAATCCGGCTCCGGGCGCAGCCACAGCCAGGTCAGAACGCAGGCCATGCAGCCGATGGCGCTGGCACGGGCCCACCATGGTGCGGCGACGTACAGCAATACCAGGGCGCACAGGGCCATCATGGCGCTGGCACTGTACTTGGCGCGCCGGCTGACGCAGCCGCCACGCGCCCAGTCGCGCAGCATGGAGCCAAACAGCGGGTGGCACCATAGCCAGGCGTGCAGGCGCGGCGAGCTGCGCGCTGCCGCCCAGCCCGCCAGCAGGATGAACACGGTGGTTGGCAGGCCCGGCACAAAAATGCCGATCACCCCCAGCAGCAGGCTGAGCCCAGCCAGGCCGAGGTAGAGCAGGCGCATCAGCGGCGTTGCGGGTGCCAGGGGCGGGGGCGTTTCGTCGGTCGGGCAGAGGGTGGCTGGGGGCATGGCGGCGATTGTGCCCGCTGCCTACCTTTGCAGGCAAAGTCGGCAAGGGTCGTGGGTTCTTTACTTTTGCCAGCGATTGGGGGAGTATTGGCGGCAATCCCCGGTTTTTTCAGGAGAAGACCCATGGCCGCCGACCGCATCAGCCAGGCTGCTTCCAGCCACCTGAACAGTTCCAGCAGCACCGAAGCGCAGCGCAGCCGTGCGGCGCAGCGCAGCGCAAGTGCGCAACCTGCGGCTGCGCAGCCGGCAGCAGCAACGAGCGCCTCCACCACCCAGGTGACGATCAGCCAGCGCGCCAAGGACATGGCGGCGCAGCGCCAAGGCAGCGAGGGCCGCCATGAGGCCCAGCGCCTGCAGGAGCAGCAGGCGGTGCAGCAGATGTCGCAGCTCAACGGCGAGTTGCGCCGTGCCTACGGTACATGACGTGAAAGCGAGGTGACACCATGGCTGCCGCCATTGCCCCCTTTGCCGCTGCCGCCCGCCCGTCCTACCAGGTGCAGTCGGCGCAGCGCGAGGCTCGCCAGGCCGAGCAAACCGCACAAAGCCTGCGCCGCCAGGCCGATTCGGCGCAGCGCAGCGCCGACCAGGAGCAAAACCGCGCCGATGGCCTGAAGGTGCAGTCCGACGATGCCAACACCCGCTGGGAAACGGCACGCGGCCAGCTCAACGCTGCCCAGGCCAGCAGCAACGATGTCGTGCGGATGCGTGCTGCACCGAGCAGCGTGCCTTTTCTGAACACGACTGGCCAGGCCACCGGGCTGCTGTTGAGCGTGCTGGCCTGACGGCGGTGGCTCAGGCCCCCACGGCCAGGGCCTGCAGCAGTTCTTTTTCAATCTCCAGCTGGCGGGCACTGCTTTGCAGTTCCGGCCCCTGGATCAGGAAGCTGTCTTCCACACGTTCGCCCAAGGTGCTGATCTTGGCCAGCTGTACGCTCAGCTGGTGCTTGGCCAATACCCGGGCCACCTGGTAGAGCAGGCCGGCGCGGTCGGTGGCTGAAATGCTCAGCACCCAGCGCTGTGCTTTTTCGTCCGGGCGCAGGG
>JAJTBK010000501.1 GCA_021286965.1 Comamonadaceae bacterium
AGCCGCGCCATGGGCGGCAGCTGCTCCATGCCCCTGGCCGCGCACGGCCAGTGGCAAGGCGCCACGCTCGACCTACACGCCGCCTGGGGCGACACCGAGGCACGCCTGCCCCTGGTGCGCGCCCAGGCCAGCGCCGCCGTCACCACCCTGGCCCAGGCCGAGGCCCTGGGCGACGCCGTGGCGGCCCAGCTGCGCGCCGGCGGCGCCCAAGGCGCGTAAGCCATGGCAGGCGCGCGCCGCGTCATCGTCACCCGCCCGGCGCCCGATGCCGCGCAGTGGGTGCACGATCTGCAGCAGCGCGGCATCGCCGCCGTCGCCCTGCCGCTGATCGCCATCGGCCCCAGCCCGGCGCACCAGGCGCAGCTGCAAGCGGCCCTGGCACAGCTGGCGCAGTACCGCGCGCTGATGTTCGTCAGCGGCAACGCTGTCACCTATTTTTTAGAGCAAAAAAACGCTCTAACGCTCCTGCAGCAAGCGCTAACAGCTACCAATTTAAGAGCATGGACACCCGGCCCCGGCACCGCCCGGGTGCTGCGCGCGCACGGCATCGACCCAGCCGCCATCGACGGCCCCGCGCCCGATGCCGCGCAGTACGACTCCGAAGCCCTGTGGGCCCAGGTGGCCACGCAAATCACCCCCGGCGCACGCGTGCTCATCGTGCGCGGCTGCCAGGCCGGCCAGGTCGATGACGCCGGCCAGGGCCGCGACTGGCTGGCAGCGCAGCTGCGCGCCGCTGGCGCCACGGTCGATTTCGCCATTGCCTACCAGCGCGGCGCCCCCGATTTCAGTCCGGCGCAGGCCCAGCTGGCACAGGCGGCGGCCAGCGACGGCACGCTGTGGCTGTTCAGCAGCTCCGAGGCTGTTGCCCATTTACAACAGGCCCTACCCACCCAAAACTGGGCCAGCGCCCAGGCGCTGGCCACCCACCCGCGCATTGCACAGGCGGTGCGCGCCGCCGGCTTTGGACAGCTGCACGAATGCAAGCCGGCATTTACCGACGTGGTGGCCTCGATAGAATCCGCCCTATGAGCGAGCAGCCCACCCCAGAGCACGCAGCCCCCGTGCCGGCCCCAGTGGCCTCCAGCAACGGCCACTTTGCCCTGGCCCTGGCCAGCCTCCTGGCCCTGGCCGGCCTGGCCAGCAGCGGCCTGCTGTGGCAGAAGCTGGGCAACATCCAGGAACAACTCGCACGCCAGAGCGCCAGCAACGGCGCCAGCGCCACCGAGGCCCGCACCCTGGCGCGCCAGGCCGAGGAAATCGCGCGCGACACCGCCGCCCGCCTGACCGTTGCCGAGGCCCGCGTGGGCGAGGTCGCGCTGCAGCGCAGCCAGCTCGAAGAGCTGATGCAAAGCGTCTCGCGCTCGCGCGACGAAACCCTGGTGGTCGATATCGAAGCCAGTCTGCGCCTGGCGCAGCAGCAGGCGCAGCTCACCGGCAGCCTCGAACCCCTGGTGGCGGCACTCAAGAGCGCGCAGCAGCGCATCGAACGCGCCGCACAGCCGCGCCTGGCGCCGGTGCAGCGCGCCGTGGCCCGCGATCTGGAGCACATCGCCCGCAGCAACGCCACCGACACCGCCGGCCTGCTCGCGCGCCTCGATGACCTGGTGCGCCTGAGCGACGACCTGCCCACCCTCGGCGGCGTCGCCCACGCCAGCGCCATGCGCCGCCCCAGCGGCCCGGCCCCGGCGGCCAAGGACAGCGGCAGCACCCCCTGGTGGCAAGCGCAGCTCGCCAAAGGCTGGGAGCTGGTGCGCGACGAGGCGCGCGGCCTGGTGCGCGTCAGCCGCATCGACCAGCCCGAAGCCGTGCTGCTGGCGCCGGAGCAGGAATTTTTCCTGCGCGAGAACCTCAAGCTCAAGCTGCAAAGCGCGCGCCTGGGCCTGCTCGCGCGCCAGTTCGACGCCGCCCGCGCCGACCTCGCCAGCGCCACAGCGGCGCTGAACAAATACTTCGACCCCGCCGCCCGGCGCACGCAAAACGCCGCCACCTTGCTGCTGCAGGTGCAAGGCAGCCTCAAAACTGCCGAGCTGCCGCCCCTGGACGACACTTTCGCGGCCCTGAACACGGCCGCCGCCGGACGCTGAGGAGCCACCAACCATGCGCGCCGCACTGTGGCTTCTCGGACTGTTTGGCGCCGCCGTCGCGGTGGCGCTGTTTGCCGGCAACAACCAGGGCACGGTCACGCTGTTCTGGCCGCCCTGGCGCCTGGATCTGTCGCTCAACATGGTGGTGCTGCTGCTGGTCGGCGGCTTCGTCGTCCTGCACGGCGCGCTTGCCGGCCTGAACGCCCTCACCACCTTGCCGCGCCAGGCCCGGCGCTGGCGCCAGCTGCAAAAAGAACGCGCCATGCACACCGCCTTCCTGCAGTCGCTCGCCAGCCTGCTGGCCGGGCGCTTCGTGCGCGCGCGCAAATCGGCGCTGACGGCGCTGGCGCAGGAAAACGCCCTGGCGCACAGCGCCGAGCAACTGCCGCACAGCCGCCAGTTGCGCGCCCTGGCGCACATGCTGGCGGCCGACAGCTCGCACGCCCTGCTCGACCGCAGCACGCGCGACGAACACCTGCGCCTGGCACTGGACAACGCCCCACCCAGCAGCAAACAACAGGAACAAAGCCTGCGCGAGGGCCTGCAGCTGCGCGCTGCGCGCTGGACGCTCGACGACCGCGACAGCGAAGGCGCCCTCGAACGCCTGGCCGCCCTGCCCCAGGGCGCGGCGCGGCGCACGCTGGCGCTGCGCATCAAGCTCAAAGCCTCGCGCCTGGCCGGCCAGACGCGCAGCGCGCTCGAAACCGCACGCCTGCTGGGCAAGCACCATGCGTTTTCAACGGCGGCGGCGCACAGCATCGTGCGCGGCCTCGCTCGCGACTGGATCCACAGCGCCCACGATCCGGCGCAGCTGCAGCAAGCCTGGCAGGCCCTGGAAGCGGGCGAACGCGCCATGCCCGAACTGGCGATCGAAGCCGCGCAGCGCCTGGCGCAGCTCGGCGGCGCAGCCAGCCAGGTGCGCAGCTGGCTGCTGCCGGCCTGGGACGAGTGGCAGCAGCAGGGCCTGCCCGACGCCCAGGCGCTCAAGCTGGTGCGTACCCTGGAAAGCAACCTCGACGACCTCGACGCCGCCTGGCTCGCCCGCATCGAAAGCGCCAGCCGCAACCGCCCGCGTGACGCCCGCCTGACCTACCTCGCCGGCCTGGCCTGCCGCGAACGCCAGCTCTGGGGCAAGGCCCAGCAGCAGCTGCACCAGGCGGCCCAGCAGCTGCCCGCCGGCCCCCTGCGCGCCAGCGCCTGGCGCCACCTGGCCGAGCTGGCCGAACAGCGCGACGACCCGACCGCTGCCGCCCAGGCCTGGAAGCAGGCCGCACTGGCGGCAAAGTAAAGAAAAACGGCCCCAAGGCGCATGTAGCAAGCGCAACATGCTACCAAAACAATAGCAATTCGCTATACCATCTTGCCCGGCACCACCCAGGCGTCGAACTGTTCGGCCGTCAGGTGGCCGCTGGCGATGGCAGCCTGGCGCAGGCTCAAGCCCTCGTGGTGGGCGCGCTTGGCGATCTCGGCGGCCTTGTCGTAGCCGATGTGCGGATTGAGCGCCGTCACCAGCATGAGCGAGCGCTCGCGCAGCTCGTCAACGCGCGCCTGGTTCGGCGCTATGCCCTGGGCGCAGTGCTGGTCAAAGCTTTTCATGCCGTCGGCCAGCAGGCGCAGGCTTTGCAGAAAGTTGTGCGCAATCAGGGGCCGAAACACGTTCAACTCAAAATTGCCCGAGGCGCCACCGATGTTGATCGCCACGTCGTTGCCCAGCACCTGGGCGCAGAGCATGGTCAGGGCCTCGCACTGCGTCGGGTTGACCTTGCCGGGCATGATGGACGAACCTGGCTCGTTCTCGGGGATGGTGATCTCGCCCAGGCCGCTGCGCGGGCCGCTGGCGAGCCAGCGCACGTCGTTGGCAATTTTGAGCAAGCTCGCAGCCAGGCCCTTGAGTGCGCCGTGCGCCTGTACCAGGGCATCGCAGCTGGCCAGGGCCTCGAATTTGTTCGGCGCCGTCACCAGTGGCAGGCCGGTGAGCTCGGCCAGCTCCTGCGCCACCGCCTCGGCGTAGCCCGGGGGCGCATTCAGGCCGGTGCCCACCGCCGTGCCGCCCAGGGCCAGCTCGCACAGATGCGCCAGGCTGGCGCGTACATGCGCCTCGGCGTGCGCCAGCTGCGCCACCCAGCCAGAGATTTCCTGCCCCAGGGTGATGGGCGTGGCGTCTTGCAAATGGGTGCGGCCAATCTTGACGATGCCAGCGTAGTCCTGCGCCTTGGCCGCGAGCGTGCTGCGCAGCTGGTGCAAGGCCGGCAACAGGCGACGCACCAGGCCCTCGACGGCGGCAACGTGCATGGCGGTGGGGAAGACGTCGTTGCTCGACTGGCTCAGGTTAACGTCGTCGTTCGGGTGGATGCTGCGCGCCGGCCCGCGCACACCACCGAGCATTTCACTGGCGCGGTTGGCCAGCACCTCGTTCATGTTCATATTGGTTTGCGTGCCGGAGCCGGTTTGCCAGACGACGAGGGGAAACTCGCCCCCATGGGCACCGGCCATGACCTCGTCGCAGGCGGCGACGATGGCCGTGGTTTTGGAGGCACTGAGCAAGCCCAGGGAATGGTTGACGTAGGCGCTGGCGCGCTTGACCTGGGCCAGGGCGGCGATCAGCTCGGTCGGCATTTTTTCGCCCGAGATGGCGAAATGCTGCAGCGAGCGCTGCGTCTGCGCCCCCCAGAGCTGGCGCGCGGGCACGTCGATGGGGCCCAAACTGTCGCGCTCAGCACGCGTGGCGGCGCCGGGGGACGCAGGCTGCACAGAGGTCATGCCAAAAACTCCTCGCAAAGAAAGTCGGAACCAGGGCCAAGCACAAAACCTTGCCAGCATACCCACAAGCGCCACTTTTGCGCAGCCCGGAACGGCCCCAGGCGTCGCCTGCGCGCCAATCCGCCACAAGCAACCACGACAGCAAGCCGGACGCAAGGTGCAGGGCGATAATTAAAGGGTTTGCGTTTTGATACCCCACCCCACGCTATGACCCAGACCCTTATCCGCCAGCAAGACCTGATCGACTCCATCGCCGGCGCGCTGCAATACATCAGCTACTACCACCCGGCCGACTACATCGCCCACCTGGCGCGCGCCTACGAGCGCGAGCAAAGCCCTGCCGCCAAGGACGCCATGGCGCAGATCCTGACCAACAGCAAGATGAGCGCCTACGGCCACCGCCCCATCTGCCAGGACACGGGCATCGTCAACGTCTTCCTGAAAATCGGCATGGACGTGCGCTTTGAAGGCTTTGCCGCCGACCAGAGCCTGGAAGACGCCATCAACGAAGGCGTGCGTCGCGGCTACCTGAACCCCGACAACACGCTGCGCGCCAGCGTGGTGGCCGACCCGCTGTTTGCGCGCAAGAACACCAAGGACAACACCCCCGCCGTCATCAACGTGCAGATGGTGCCGGGCAACCAGCTCGACATCACCGTTGCGGCCAAGGGCGGCGGCAGCGAGAACAAGTCCAAGATGATCATGATGAACCCCAGCGACAACCTGGTGGACTGGGTGCTCAAGACCGTGCCCACCATGGGTGCGGGCTGGTGCCCGCCGGGCATGTTGGGCATCGGCATTGGCGGCACGGCAGAAAAAGCCGTGCTGCTGGCCAAAGAAAGCCTGATGGAAGACCTCAACATGTACGAGCTGCAAACCAAGGCGGCCAAGGGCGAGAAGCTCGACCAGGTCGAGGAACTGCGCCTGGAGCTGTACGAGAAGGTCAACGCCCTGGGCATTGGCGCGCAGGGCCTGGGCGGGCTGTCCACCGTGCTCGACGTGAAGATCAAGATGTACCCCACGCACGCGGCCAGCAAGCCCGTGGCCATGATCCCCAACTGCGCCGCCACGCGCCACGCGCACTTCGTCATGGACGGCAGCGGCCCGGTGTTCCTCGACCCGCCGAGCCTGGATCTGTGGCCCCAGGTGCAATGGACGCCCAACACCGAAACCAGCAAGCGCGTCGATCTGAACCAGCTCACCAAGGAAGAAGTCGCCAGCTGGAAGCCCGGCCAGACGCTGCTGCTCAACGGCAAGATGCTCACGGGCCGCGACGCCGCGCACAAGCGCATCCAGGACATGCTGGCCAAGGGCGAGAAGCTGCC
>JAJTBK010000516.1 GCA_021286965.1 Comamonadaceae bacterium
CGTCAGGCCCTGGATGTTGGAGTGCCCGCGCAGCGCGTTCATGCCGCCACCGGCGACGCCGATGTTGCCGCACAAGAGCTGCACCATGGCGGCGCAGCGCAGGATCTGCGCGCCAATCGAGTGCTGCGTCCAGCCCAGCGCATACATGATGGTGGCCGCGCGCCCGGCCACCGCCGTGCTGGCGAACTGCTCGCACACGTGCAGGAACTTGTCCTGGGGCGTGCCGCAGGCGCTCTCGACCTTCTCCGGGGTGTAGCCCTCGTAGTGCTTTTTCAGCAGCTGGTAGACGCAGCGCGGGTGCTTGAGCGTGGCATCGGTCTTGACGAAACCGTCTTCGCCCAGCTCGTAGTCCCAGCTCTTCTTGTCGTACTGGCGCTTTTCCTCGTTGTAGCCCGAGAAGATGCCGTCCACGAATTCAAAGTCATCGCGCACGATGAAGCTGAAGTCCGTGTAGTTGTGCACGTACTCGTGGTGGATTTTGTCGTGCGTCAGCAGGTAATTGATGATGCCGCCGAGGAACACGATGTCCGAGCCCGAACGGATCGGGGCATAGAAATCGGCCAGGGCTGCCGAGCGGTTAAAGCGCGGATCGACCACCATGAAGTGCGCCTTGTTGTGCGCCTTCGCTTCGGTCACCCACTTGAAGCCGCAGGGGTGCGCTTCGGCGGCGTTGCCGCCCATGATCAAAATAACGTCCGCGTTCTTGATGTCAACCCAATGGTTCGTCATCGCACCACGGCCAAACGTCGGGGCAAGACCTGCCACCGTCGGGCCGTGTCAGACACGGGCTTGGTTGTCGAACGCGAGGATGCCCCAGGAGCGGGCGACCTTGTAGGTGATGTAGCCCGCCTCGTTGCTGGCGGCCGAGGCGGCCAACATGCCGGTGGTGAGCCAGCGGTTGACGGTCAGGCCGTCATCCGTCTTGGCCTGGAAGTTGGCGTCGCGGTCTTGCTTCATCAGCGCCGTGATGCGGGTGAGTGCATCGTCCCAGCTCATGCGCTTCCACTCGGTCGAGCCGGGTGCGCGGTACTCGGGGTACTGCAGGCGGTTGGGGCTGTTGACGAAGTCCAGCAGGCCCGCGCCCTTGGGGCACAGCGTGCCCCGGTTGACCGGGTGGTCCGGGTCGCCCTCGATGTGGATGAGCTTGGATTTGACGTTCAAACCATCACCGAGCGAATGCATCAGCAGGCCGCAGCCGACGGAGCAATAGGTGCAGGTTTGGCGCGTGACTTTGGTGGCGGCCAGTTTGTACTGGCGCACTTCGGCCAAGGCGGTGGCGGGCGAAAAGCCCAGCGCCACCAGGCTTGAGCCCACCAGGCCCGCTCCGCTCACGCGGAAGAAGTGCCGGCGGTTCATGTCCATGAAGGGGTCTCCTGTCGTGGGGTGGATTGTTGTGTGTGCATATTGAGCAGCCGGCGGCGAAAGTCCTACAGGGATAGCCCCGAGGCCGGGGCAGGCACTTTGCCGCGAGGCGCGGATGATAGGCATTCGGGCTGACGTCAACCTGATCCTGGCCTGATACCTGAGCAGATGCGGCGATAGTTGTTGCGCCAAGACAAACTCTGTGCCATGCGCTGTTATGGTGCACGCATGTGGACGAACGAACTCTCTGACGCCGCCTGCGCCCGCGCTGTGGCCGGCACGCCGTTGCCGCCGCTGGCCAGCGTGCGCGTGCAGCATTGGCAGGGCGCGCAGTTGCAGGCGCCAGAACTGGCCTGCGACGTGGCCGCCGAGGTGCCGGTGGCACTGGTTTTCAACGGCATCTCGCACGCCGTGATGATGGCAACGCCGCAGGACCTGGAAGACTTTGCCATCGGCTTTGCGCTCAGCGAAGGCATCGTCGAGCAGCCCGGCGACTGCCGCGACCTGCAGCTGCAGGCGCACGCCCTGGGCACGCCCGACGCCAGCTACGCCGTGCACCTGGAGATCGCGCCGCGCCATTTCATGCGCCTCAAAGACCGCCGGCGCACCCTGGCCGGGCGCACCGGCTGTGGCGTCTGCGGCATCGACAGCCTGCAGGCCCTGGACCTGCACCCGCCGCCGCTGGCGCCCGCCCCCTGGTGCGATGCGCTCGACGGCGCCACCATCCTGCGCCCGTTTGCCACCCTGGCCTCGCGCCAGGCGCTCAACGCCCACGCCGGCTCGCTGCACGCCGCCGGCTGGGCCACGCCGGCGGGGGAGTTGACCGAGGTGCTCGAAGACGTGGGCCGGCACAACGCGCTCGACAAACTCTTT
>JAJTBK010000517.1 GCA_021286965.1 Comamonadaceae bacterium
GCAGGCGGCGCGTGATCTCCAGCAGCAGCAAATCACCCATGTGGTGGCCCAGGGCGTCGTTCACGTCCTTGAAATGGTCGATGTTCAGCCACAGCACGGCCAGCGGCTTGGCTTGTTGGCTCAGGTGGGTGAACTCCGTGCCCAGCAGGCTGCGGTTGGGCAGGCCGGTGAGCGGGTCGTGCTGCGTGAGTTTCTGGATGCGTTCGGCTGCCTGCTTGCGCTCGGTGATGTCTTCCTTGTGTGCCAGGAAGTGCGTCACCTGGCCCTGCGCATCGCGCACCGGGGAGATGTGCACCTGCTCGGTGTATTCGGCGCCGTCCTTGCGGCGGTTGATGATCTCGCCCTGCCAGGGCTTGCCCTGGCTGAGTTGGTGCCACATGGCGCGATAGGTGCCCGCTGGCGTTTTGCCCGACTGCAGCAGGCGCGGATTTTGCCCCTGGGCCTCGGCGGCGCTGTAGCCGCTGCTGCGGGTAAAAGCCTGGTTGACGTATTGGATGCGGGCCTGCAGATCGGTGATGACGATGGTCACCGGGCTTTGCTCGACGGCGTGCCAGAGCTTGTGCAGCTCGTGCTCGGTTTGCTCGCGCGCGGTGACGTCGCGCGAGAGCACCAGGAAGGACTCCTCCTGCCCTGGCGCCCCGGCCTGGCGTGCGACGGACAGTTCAAACCAGCTGCGGCTGCCGTTTTGCACCGTCAGGGCAATCGTCTTGCCGTGCGAGACGCCGTGCGCGCGTGCCTCGGCGATGGCAGCGAGCACGGTGGCTGCGGGCTCGGCCGGCATGGCCTCGTGCACGCTGCGCCCGAGCAGCTGGGGGCCGGGGGCGCTCAGGGCCTGGTGCTGGTGGGTGTGCACCTGCAGGTAACGCCCCTGGCCATCGAGCTCGAACAGCAAATCCGGCAGAGCGCTGAGCGTGGCTTGCAATTGGCGTTCTGAGTGGTGCAGCAAGGCGTAGGGGCGGCGTACGGTTTCGGCAAACAGGGCGTTGTAGAGGAAAAAATACGCCAGCGCCTTGTACAAGTGGCCGAGCAGGTTGTAGATGTCGGTGACGTTGGCGTAGAGGGTGAAAAAAAATTCCCCCAGCGCCATGGTGCAGGCGGCGGCGAACAGCCCGCTGGTATGGAACTGCCGGGGCCGGCGCAGGTGGGGCAGCAGCAGGGCGGCGGTGAGCAGGTTCAGCGCGATGAGGGCGTACTCACAACCGAGTTTGTACAGAGTCAGCCCCTGGCCGGGCTCAAAAAACGGTGGCAGCCACTGCGGGCGCAGCAGCACCAGCGCGTGCACGGCGGCGACCACGGCCAGCACCAAGGCCAGCAGTATCCAGTGCGACAGCCGGGTGCGCTCGCGCCCCCAGGGCAGGGCGGCGGCGAGCAGGGCCAGGGCGCCCAGGAAGCGGGCTGCGAGCCAGAAGGCGATGGCCTTGTCGATGCCGCTGGGGGTGACGTAGTCCGGCATCCCGCTGTACGACAGCATGTGCGAGAAATCGAACAGCGCCACCCCCAGAAAGCCTGCACCCAGCAGCAGCACGTTGCGCGGCAGGGCCTCGCGGCGCAGGCTCCACACCAGGCCAAAGATCAGCGCCGCCAGCGTGATGGCGAGGGTTTCCAGGGCGTTGTGCAGCGGCAGGTAGGAGGCCAGGCCCCGCGTGCTGGCGGGCATGGGCCAGAAGCTGGCCAGCAGCGCCAGGAGCAGCAGCAGGGCCACACTGAGGAGCAGGCGGCGTGCCTGGGGTTGGTGGCTGGGGTGGATCCACATGTGTGGGAATGTAGCAGCTGGCTATGGCGCCTGCACGGTATGGGGGCACGCCGCGCTGTAAGATGGCGTGGCCGCCGCGAAGGCGCGTCTTTATTGGGTTTCTAGCTACGAAAGGTTTGTATGACTGCTTCTGTCTCCGACACCGTCTCCACCTCCCAGGGCGAACTCGAAAAACTGGTGAGCGACCTGCGTGGCCTGCTCTCGAGCAAGGATCTGGACACCATTCCTGAAATCAAGCTGCTGCGCCAGCGCATCGACGACGGCATGTCCAACGTGCGCGATTCGGCCGTGCGCGCCGCGCAAGAGGCCGCACGCCAGGCCAAGGATGCCGCCCTGGCGGCCGACCGCTACGCCCACGATGAGCCCTGGCGCGTCGCCGGCGCTGCCCTGGCCGTGGGCGCGCTGGTGGGCTTTTTGCTGGCACGGCGCTAATCGCGGCGATGCGCATCAACGACTGGCTGGCGCTGCTCGGGCTCGAACGCCTGCGCGCGCGCTGGCAGGCGGCGCTGGCCGAGGGTGCCATTGCCCTGGACGACCGCGCCACGCTGGCGCGCCTGGAGTGGCTGGACTACAAGCGCCACCTGCTGCAGGCGCTGCTGTGGACGCTGGCCGTGGGCGGCCTGTTGGTGGTGGCGCTGCTGCTGCTGTCGCTGGCGCTGCTGGCGCAGTTTTGGGATTCGCCGCAGCGCCTGACCGTGGCCTGGGGCCTGGCGGCCTTGTGGCTGCTGGCCTGTGGCGGGGCGCTGGTGGCCCTGCTGGCGGCGCTGCGCCGCCTCGGCCAGGGCTTTGCACTGACCCGGCATGAGCTGCAGCAAGACTGGCAGAACCTGAAGGAGCCGCTGTGAGCAAGCCCGCCGCCGTCCCCCCCCATCCGTTGCCACCGGGCGTAACGCCCACGCCTGAGCAGCAGGCGGTGCTCGAACGCATTGCCGCGCAGCGTGCGCGTCTGCGTGCGCAGTGCCAGGCCCGCCGCCAGGCCAAGGCGCAGGCGGCACAGGCGTACGGCGCGGGTTTGCCGCCCGGGGCGCCTTTGCTGGCGCAGGTGGTGGCTTTTGTGCGCGCGCACCCAACGGCTACGGCCGCTGCGGCCGCCGCCCTCGGGCTCGCGGCTGGCCCGCGCCGCGCGCTGCGCTGGGCCGGGGTACTGCTGCCCCTGCTGCTGCGCCGGCGCTAGTCGCCGCTTCTTACCGGCTGGCCTGGATGGCGCGCGCCGCCTGCGCCACCAGTGCCGGGCCCTGGTAGATCAGGCCGGTGTAAATCTGCACCACGTCGGCGCCGGCGCGGATTTTGCCCACCGCATCTTCGGCGCTCAGAATGCCGCCCACGCCAATGATCGGAAAGCCCGCGCCCAGGGCGGCGCGCAGCTGGGCGATGACGCGGTTGCTGGCCTCGTACACCGGCGCGCCGCTCAGGCCGCCGGCCTCGTCCGCGTGCGGCAGGCCCTGCACGGCATCGCGCGCGATGGTGGTGTTGGTGGCAATCACGCCATCCATGCCGTGGCGCTGCAGCAGCTCGGCGATCACGGCCACCTGCTGCGTGTCCAGGTCAGGGGCAATTTTGATGAACACCGGCACCCGCCGGCCCTGCTGCTGCGCCAGCTGCGCGCGGCGCGCGGCGATGGCGGCGAGCAGGGCGTCGAGCGCCTCGTCGCTTTGCAGTGCGCGCAGGTTCTTGGTGTTGGGCGAGCTGATGTTGATCGTGACGTAGTCGGCGTGGGCGTACACGCCATCGAGGCAGCGCAGGTAGTCGCTCGTGGCTTCTTCAATGGGGGTGGCGGCGTTTTTGCCGATGTTCAGGCCCAGCAGCGGCGGCTGCGCCTGCTGGCGAAAGCGGGCCTGTTGCACGTTGTGCACAAAGGCATCGAGGCCGTCGTTGTTGAAGCCAAAACGGTTGATGAGCGCCTGGCGTGCGGGCAGGCGGAACATGCGCGGCTTGGGGTTGCCCGGCTGGGGCTTGGGCGTGACGGTGCCGACTTCGACAAAACCAAAGCCCATGGCGGCCAGGGCGTCGATGCAGCGGGCGTTTTTATCGAGCCCGGCGGCCAGGCCGACGCGGTTGGGAAACTGCAGGCCGGCGAGCGTGACCGGGTCGTGCACGCGCTGCTGGCACCAGGCCCACTGCAGTGGCGTGCGCTGCCCGCGTGCCAGCATGTCCATGGTGAAGTCGTGGGCGGCTTCGGCATCCATGCCAAAGAGAAAAGGGCGGGCGAGGGCGTAGGGAATCAGAGACATAGGGATAATTCGCGGTTTTGCGGCGATTTTCCCATGACCTCTCCTGCTTCTACCCCTTTGACCCAAGATCAACTCAAGGCCCTGGTGGGCCAGGCTGCGCTGCAGTACGTGCTGCCGGGCGAGATCGTGGGTGTGGGCACGGGCTCGACGGTGAACCATTTCATCGACGCCCTGGCGAGCATGAAGGGGCAGATCAAGGGCGCCGTCTCCAGCTCCGTGGCCAGCACGGCGCGCCTGCAGGCGCTGGGCATTGCGGTGTTCGACGCCAATGCCGTCGAGTGCCTGGCGGTGTACATCGACGGCGCCGATGAGATCGATGGCCGGGGCTATATGGTCAAGGGTGGTGGCGCGGCGCTGACGCGCGAGAAAATCGTCGCCGCGCTGGCCGAGCGTTTTGTCTGCATTGCCGATGCCTCCAAGCAGGTGGCGGTGCTGGGCGGTTTTCCGCTGCCGGTGGAGGTCATTCCGATGGCGGCGCAGCAGATTGCGCGCCGCTTTGCCGCCCTGGGCGGCCAGGCCCGGCTGCGCCTCAAAGACGGCCAGCCGCTGGTGACCGACAACGGCCAGCACATCCTGGACGTGCACGGCCTGCAGATTACCGAGCCGCTGGCGTTCGAGAGCGAGGTCAACCAGTGGCCGGGCGTGGTGACGGTGGGCGTGTTTGCACACCAGAAGGCCAGCGTTTGCCTGCTGGGCACGGCCCAGGGCGTGCAGACGCTGCAGTTCTGACGCTGGCGCCATGCAAAAGGGCGCTGTGCGCGCCCTGGTTCAGAAAATGATCCCTGCTGGATTGCTGGGCCCCGGGCCGCCGTCGGCCGGGGCTGGTGCCGGGCGCGGCGTGGGTGCGGCGTCTGCCGGGGCAGCGGACGTGGGGCTGACGGCTACCAGCGGCGTGGCAGCCGGACGGCGGTAGCTTGGCGGCAGCTGCG
>JAJTBK010000524.1 GCA_021286965.1 Comamonadaceae bacterium
GGACTGCACGGGCGAGGAGATCACGCAGGAATGGCTCTACCACCTGGGCGTGCCGCCCGAAGATATTGCGGCGCTGGCCGCCACCGGGGCGCGCACCGTGCCGGTGATGATGCCCTACGTGACCTCGTTCTTCATGCCGCGCCAGGCGGGCGACCGGCCCGACGTGGTGCCGGCTGGGGCGGTCAACTTTGCCTTCATTGGCCAGTTTGCCGAGTCGCGCCAGCGCGACTGCATCTTCACCACCGAATACTCGGTGCGCACGCCGATGGAGGCGGTCTACACCCTGCTGGGCGTGGAGCGCGGCGTGCCCGAGGTGTTCAACTCCACGTACGACGTGCGCACGCTGCTGGCGGCCACCGGGCGTCTGCGCGACGGCAAGGAGATGGAGCTGCCGGGGCCGAATTTCCTGCGCCATCTGCTCATGAAAAAGCTCGATCAGACGCAAATCGGGGGCTTGCTGCGAGAATACGGCATCGTGCAGGACGATTGAGTCCGGTTTTTGTGTTGGTTCTCGGGGAGGGCGCAGGCCCTCCCTTATTGGTTTGTTATGAGCGATTTGAAGAACGATGAATGCCCGTTGGCCACCGATGGCGCAACAACCCTGCCCGAGGGCTGGCTGGAGGTGGTGTCCATGGACATGGACGCCCAGGGCGTGGCACGCAAGCCCGATGGCAAGGTCGTGTTCATCGACGGTGCGCTGCCCGGCGAATGGATCAGCGCCCAGACGCAGCGCAAGAAAAACAACTGGGAGCAGGCCCAGCTGACGGCCATTCACCGCGAATCGAGCCAGCGCGTGCGCCCGGGTTGCCCGCATTTTGGCTTGCACGCCGGTGCCTGCGGCGGCTGCAAGATGCAGCACCTGCACGAAAGCGCCCAGGTCGCCATCAAGCAGCGCGTGCTCGAAGACAACCTCTGGCACCTGGGCAAGGTGCGCGCCGAGACCGTGCTGCGCCCCATTGAAGGCCCGGCCTGGGGCTACCGCTACCGCGCCCGCCTGTCGGTGCGCTACGTCGCCAAGAAGGGCGAGGTGCTGGTCGGCTTTCACGAGCGCAAGAGCCGCTACATCGCCGACATGCAGACCTGCAAAATCCTGCCGCCGCACGTGGACGCCATGCTCATGCCGCTGCGTGCGCTCATCGGCCGCATGGCCGCGCGCGACACCTGTCCGCAGATCGAGCTCGCCTGCGGCGACACCGTGACGGCGCTGGTGCTGCGCCACCTCGAACCCCTGGGCGCGGGCGACCTGCAGCTGCTGCGCGAGTTTGCCGCCGCCCACGGCGTGCAGTGGTGGCTGCAGCCCAAGGGGCCCGATACCGTGCACCTGCTCGACGCCGAGGGGGCCGAGCAGCTCGCCTATGGCCTGCCGGACTTTGGCATCACCATGCCGTTCAAGCCCACCGACTTCACCCAGGTGAACCCGCACATCAACCGCGTGCTGGTCAGCCGTGCGCTGCGCCTGTTGGACGTGCAAAAAACCGAACGCGTGATCGACTGGTTCTGCGGCCTGGGCAACTTCACCCTGCCGCTGGCGACCCAGGCGCGTGGGGTGCTGGGCATCGAGGGCAGCGAGACGCTGGTTGCCCGTTCGCGCCAAAATTATGCGCAAAACCAGGCTCAAAGGCAGTCTGGTCAAGCGCTATCAGCTACTGATTTTGTAGCGCGCAACCTGTTCGAGATGACGCCCGAGATGCTGGTGGCCGACGGCCAGGCCGACAAATGGCTGGTCGATCCCCCGCGCGAAGGCGCCTTTGCCCTGGCCAAGGCCCTGGGCGAGCTGCACCAGGCGCGCCTGGGAGCCGAGGGCGCGCCGCCGCTGCCCGCCGGTGCCGAGGGCTGGCAGCCGCCGCAGCGCATCGTCTACGTCAGCTGCAACCCGGCGACGCTGGCGCGCGATGCGGGCCTGCTGGTGCACCAGGCGGGCTACCGCTGTACCCAGGCGGGGGTGGTGAACATGTTTCCGCACACCGCCCACGTCGAGAGCATGGCGGTGTTCGAGCGGACGTAAAAAAAAGCGCCTGGGGCGCTTTTTTTACGAATCCTCGCTAGCTGCGCTGCGTTTGCGCTTGGGCTTTTCGGGCGACGGTGGCTCGGACTTGGTGATGACCGAGGGCGTGCCCTCGATCTTGTTCTCGCGCATATAGCTGTCCATGTCCTTCCAGCCGGCAAAAACCGCCGCTTTGGCCGCCTGCGGGTTGAGCGTGTAGCAGTCTTCCAGGCCGCGCAGGGCATGGCGGCAGGCGCCGCCAATGGCCCGGGCCTCGGCCTCTTTCTCGACCGTGCGCGGGTTGGGCCAGACGCCTGGGATTTCACAGGCGGTGAGCAGCGGCAGCAGTGCCAGCACAAGGGCCAGCGGGCGCAGGGGGGGGCGGTGGCGGATCATGTCCCTCTCATTATCGGCATCGGTGGCCGGTTTTGAAGGGGGCTGGGTGCTTTGCAGTCATGAAAAAAGGCCCCGCAGGGCCTTCGGTTGG
>JAJTBK010000538.1 GCA_021286965.1 Comamonadaceae bacterium
GTTCGACCTGCAGCGGCAGCTCCAGCGCCTGCAGCGGCGTGGGCGGCTGCGTGCTGGCCGGGCCCAGGGGGGTGAGGGTGAGGGCGGCGGCGCGCAGCGGGCCCAGCACCAGGCGGCGTTGCAGCAGTGGGCGCAGGCGCCAGGAGAATTCGGCGTCCTGCAGCTCGACGCGCAGCTCGGCGTTGTGCCACTGCAGCCGGCCAATGCGCCCGCCGCTGCGCAGGCTGCCGTGCACGTCGTCCACCTGCAGCGCTTGGTCGGCGGGCAGCCAGCGTGCGGCCAGTGCCAGCGTTTGCGCCAGCGAGCCGCTGCTGCCCAGCCACAGCCACAGGGCGCTGGCGGCGGCCAGCAGCAGGGCCAGGGCAGCGCCGCTGGCCCAGGCCAGGGCGCGCAGCCAGCGGCGCGGGCTGGGGGGCGGTGGGGGGGCGGTTGCGGTCATGCTCAGAAGCTAAAACCCAGGCGCAGGTGCAGGCGCAGGCGCTTGTCCTGCACGCCCCAGGCGAGGTCGGTTTGCAAGGGGCCGACGGGGCTGCGCCAGCGCAGGCCGGCGCCGATGCCGACTTGCGCCTGCAGCTGGCGCAGCTGGTTGCTGACGGCGCCGGCGTCGATGAAGACGGCGCTCTCCCAGTGCGTCAGGTCGCCCCGGATGGCGATCGGGCGCTGCCACTCCATGCTGGCGACGGCGAGGTAGCGCCCGCCGTAGGTGCCGCCGCTGTCGGTGGTGGCGCCAATGCGGCGGTAGCCGTAGCCGCGCACGCTGGTGTCGCCGCCGGTCATGAAGAGCAGGTTGGTGGGCAGGTCGGCGTTGTCGCTGGCGAGCACGGCGCCGCCTTCGGCGCGCAGCGCCAGGCGGGCGTTGCGCGTGATCTGGGCGCCGTCGGCGCCGACGGCAACCTTGCCCAGGGCGATGAACGATTGCCAGCGCAGGCGCGTGCGCGCAAACGGGTTGCGCTGGCCGCGCAGCGTGCTGCCCACGCCCAGCTCGGCGCCCAGGCCGTAGCCGCGCGTGGGGCTGTTGGGGTCGTCGAAGTAGCGCCCGGTCCAGCCCATGTTGGCGCTCAGGGCGCCGCTGGCGTCGGGCGCGCCGCTGCCCTGCGGCGTGGCGCTGTCGTACTGCAGGAAGAAGTTGCGGTCGATGTGGCCGCTGACCTGGCTCACGCCGCCGCGCAGCTGCAGGCTGTTGACGGCGTAGCTGCTGTAGTTGTCGCGCTGCAGCTGGCCGGCGCCGAAGCGGCGCCAGTTCTCGTCGTTCGGCAGCGACACCCATTCGCTGCTGGCGAGCTGGGTGTCGCGATCGACGCTGATCTTGCTGCTGGCGCGCCAGCCCAGCCAGGGCAGGCGGTTGTACTGGTGGTCCAGGCTCAGGCGGGCGCCGCTGTCGGTGGAGACGCCGACGCCGAACACCAGCTTGTGCAGCTTGGCCTCGGTCAGCTGGGCGATGACGGGGGCGGCATCTGGCGGGCCGTGCTCGGTGTCGAGCGTGAGCAGGGCGGTGTCGTAGTAGCCGCTGCTGGCCAGGCGCTGCTGGGCGTCGAGCAGCTCGGCCTCGGAGTATTCGCTGCCCGTGGGCAGGCGTGCCAGGCGGCGCGCGCCGTCGCAGTCGTAGCGCTGGCAGCCTTGCACCTGCAGCGGGCCGAAGCGGTACTGCGGGCCGCTGTCGTAGGTCACGTGCAGGGCGGCGCGGTGCGTCTCGGGGTCGATGTCGGCGCGGCTGTCCTGCAGCTCGGCCGTGGGGTAGCTGCGGATCTGCAGGCTGCGCAGGCCGTTGGCCTTGGCGCTGTCCCAGGCGCCCTGGGTGAAGGGCTGGCCCACCGGCAGCGCCCAGTTGCGCACCAGGCGCGCCTGGCGCTGCGCGGCGTCCGGCGCCTGCGCGGCGGCGCCGGCGAGGGTGATGTCCAGGCGGGCGATCTCGGTCTGCGCGCCGGGCTGCACGCGCACCTGCACCGTGGGCGGGGCGCCGTCGGCGCCGGGGTCGCTTTCGATGGTGATGTCGGGGCTGAAATAGCCCTGCGTGGCCAGCAGCTGGCGCGCGTTCTCGTCGGCGCTGGCGAGCAGGCGGCGCAGCTCGCTGGGCTGCAGGTCGGCCAGCTGGGTGTAGCGGCGCAGCTCCAGGTTGTGTTCGAGCAGCTCCTGCAGCGGCGCCGGCGCCTGCACCTGCAGCGTGAAGGCGGTGCTGGGCGTGCCGTCGGCGCTGGCGCTGGCGTCGTCAGGGGCGGGCGTGGCTTGGGGCAGCAGGCTGCAGCCGGACAGGGCCAGCAGCAGCGCCGCCCCGGCCAGCGTGCGGGCAAGGCGCGGCGTGGGCATTACTTGGAGAGCAGGCGCATGGCCTCTTCGAGCCCCTTGAGCGAGAGCGGGAACATGCGCCCGCCCAGCAGCTGCTCGATGATGGCGATGCTCTGGCGGTACTGCCACACGCCCTGCGGCTCGGGGTTGATCCAGGCGCAGTGCGGGAAGGCGTTGACCAGGCGCGTGAGCCACTCGGCACCGGCTTCCTCGTTGGTGTATTCGACGCTGCCGCCGGGCTGCAGGATTTCGTAGGGGCTCATGGTGGCGTCGCCGACGAAGACCAGTTTGTAGTCCTTGTTGTACTTGCGGATGATGTCCCAGGTGGGGAATTTCTCGGCAAAGCGGCGCTTGTTGTTCTTCCACACAAAGTCGTAGACGCAGTTGTGGAAGTAATAGAACTCCAGATGCTTGAACTCGGCCTTCGCGGCCGAGAACAACTCCTCGGTGCGCTGGATGTGATCGTCCATGGTGCCGCCCACGTCCATGAGCAGCAGCAGTTTCACGTTGTTGTGGCGCTCGGGCACCATCTTGATGTCGAGCCAGCCGGCGTTGGCGGCCGTGCTGCGGATGGTGTCCGGCAGGTCCAGCTCCAGCGCGTTGCCCTCGCGCGCGAACTTGCGCAGGCGGCGCAGCGCGACCTTGATGTTGCGCGTGCCCAGCTCCTGCTGGTCATCGTAGTCGCGGTAGGCGCGCTGCTCCCAGACCTTGACGGCGCTCCTGTTGCGCCCGGGGCCGCCAATGCGCACCCCGGCGGGGTTGTAGCCGCCGTGGCCGAAGGGGCTGGTGCCGCCGGTGCCAATCCATTTGTTGCCGCCTTCATGCCGGCCTTTTTGCTCTTCCAGGCGCTTTTTCAACGTCTCCATGAGCTCGTCCCAGCCCATGGCCTCGATGGCGGCTTTTTGCTCGGGCGTGAGCGCGCGTTCGAGCATCTGGCGCAGCCAGTCGGCGGGCAGCTCTTTTTGCAGCGCCGGCAGCGCAGCGATGCCCTTGAAGTAGGCGCCAAAGGCGCGGTCGAACTTGTCGAAGTGCTTCTCGTCCTTGACCAGGGCGGTGCGCGCCAGGTAGTAAAAATCATCGAGGCTGAAGGCATCCTCGGACTGCGGCCCCACAACCCCCGCCTGCAGCGCCTGCAGCAGCGAGAGAAACTCTTTGACCGACACCGGCAGCTGGGCGGCGCGCAGGGTGTAGAAAAAATCAATCAGCATGTTTTTGGCCTCTAGCGCTTACTGGGCAAGCGTGTGGCGCTCTAAAAGATATAGCAATTGAGCCCGCGCTTCGGGCCATTCGTCGGCGCTCATGCTGTACATCACGGTGTCGCGGATGGTGCCGTCGCGGCGCAGGGCGTGGCCGCGCA
>JAJTBK010000003.1 GCA_021286965.1 Comamonadaceae bacterium
GTGCGCCGCTGGACGCACTTGGAGCGTCAGCAGGGCGGTATCGGCCAGCGCGGCGGTCCGGGCGAGACGCAGATCGAGCTCGACAAGCGCATGATCGGTGAAGCCATCAAGCGCACCAAGGAGCGGCTGCAAAAGGTCAAGCGCCAGCGCAACACCCAGCGCCGCCAGCGTGAGCGCCGTGACACTTTCAACATCTCGCTGGTGGGCTATACCAACGCTGGCAAATCGACGCTGTTCAATGCCCTGGTGAAGGCGCGTGCCTACGCTGCCGACCAGTTGTTTGCCACTTTGGATACCACGACGCGCCAGCTGTACCTGGCCGATGCGGGCTGTTCGGTTTCGCTCTCCGACACTGTCGGCTTCATCCGCGACCTGCCACACGGCTTGGTCGATGCCTTTCAGGCCACCTTGCAGGAGGCGGTGGATGCCGATTTGCTGCTGCACGTGGTCGATGGTGCGAACCCGCATTTCCCGGAGCAAATTGCCCAGGTGCAGCGCGTGCTGGCGGAAATCGACGCCGCCGACATCCCGCAGTGGCTGGTGTTCAACAAGCTCGACGCCTTGGCGCCCGAGCAGCGCCCGCCGCAGTTGCAGGGTACGTATGAGCTCGACGCTCGCCTGCTGCCCCGCATATCCCTGAGCGCACGCTCGGGTGAAGGCTTGGCGGCTTTGCGCCAGCAATTGGCAGCAGCTGTGCTGGCTGCACGCGGTCAAGCAATGCCCTCTGGGGATATTCTTGATTTGCCAGGAGAAACCGCTTGATTGGGCACAATGCCCGCTTCGCTCGCATCCAACCTCACTGAGACATTGCATGATTTTTCCAATCCGCGCCCCGCGTTGGGCAATGCTGCCGCAGCGTATCCGGGGGATGTTCAATCTCAACGATCCGCGCTGGGGTCGGGGGGATGACAAGCCCAGCGACGACGGGCGCCAGGACGAGCGCCCGCCGCAGGGCCAGCGCAACAACCCGGGGCCGGGGGCACAGCCGCCCGATCTCGATGAGCTTTGGCGCGACCTCAACCGCAAGCTCTCGGGTCTGTTCGGTGGCGGCGGCAATGGCGGCCCCCGGGGGCCGGCCGGCAACGGTTTTCAGCCCGACATGAAGAATGCCGGCCTTGGCCTTGGGTTGATTGCCGGCGTGGCGTTTTTTATTTGGATGGGTACCGGCATTTTCATCGTGCAGGAAGGCCAGCAGGCCGTCATCACCCAATTCGGCAAGTACAAGAGCACGGTGGGTGCTGGCATCAACTGGCGTCTGCCGTACCCGATCCAGCGCCATGAATTGGTGTTCGTGACGCAGATCCGCTCGGCTGACGTCGGGCGTGACAGCGTCATCAAGAGCACCGGCCTGCGCGATTCGGCGATGTTGACCGAGGACGAGAACATCGTCGAAATCAAGTTCGCCGTGCAATACCGTCTGAACGACGCACGCGCCTGGCTGTTCGAGAGCAAGAACCCGGCCGACGCCGTGGTGCAGGCGGCCGAAACGGCGGTGCGCGAGGTTGTCGGCAAAATGAAGATGGACACGGCCCTGGCGGAGGAGCGCGACCAGATTGCGCCGCGCGTACGCCAGCTGATGCAGACCATTCTCGACCGCTACAAAATTGGCGTGGAAGTCGTGGGCATCAACCTGCAACAAGGCGGCGTGCGCCCGCCCGAACAGGTGCAGTCCGCATTCGACGATGTGCTCAAAGCGGGCCAGGAGCGCGAGCGTGCGAAGAACGAAGCCCAGGCCTACGCCAACGACGTGGTGCCGCGCGCCACGGGTACGGCCTCGCGCCTGACGGAAGAGGCCGCTGCGTACAAGGCCCGCATCGTGGCCCAGGCCCAGGGCGATGCGCAGCGCTTTTCCTCGGTGCTGGCCGAATACCAGAAGGCACCGCAGGTGACGCGCGACCGCATGTACCTCGACGCCATGCAGCAGATCTACAGCAGCGTCACCAAGGTGCTGGTCGATGCGCGCCAAGGCTCGAACCTGCTGTACCTGCCGCTGGACAAGATCATGCAAAGCGTGGCCCAGCAGCCTGTAGCCGCCGAAGGCCAGAGCGCTGCGCCTGCTGCCGCTCCGGCCTTGCCTGCCGCGCTGGGTAACGATGCCCGCGCCCGTGACAACAGCCGCTCGCGTGAGCGCGAGCCGCGCTAGGAGATGCCTGTGAACCGTATTGGTTTTTTTGTTTCCAGCATCGTGCTGCTGCTGGCATTGGCCAGCTCCATGCTGTTCGTGGTCGATCAGCGCCAGTTCGGCGTGGTCTACGCCCTGGGGCAGATCAAGGAAGTGATTACCGAGCCCGTGCTCAACTTCAAGCTGCCGCCGCCGCTGCA
>JAJTBK010000008.1 GCA_021286965.1 Comamonadaceae bacterium
GGGGGGTGCAGCGGCAGCGCTGGGGCTGCCGCGCGGCGCGTCCATGCCAAAGCCGGCGCCGGGGCTGGCGCTGGCGCCGACGTAGGCGGCAAAGGCGGCGTTGTCGGTTTTGACGTCAAAGCGCTGCGACAGGTCGCGCCAGCGGTTTTTCAGCTCTTTGACCGTGGCAGCGTCGGTCTGCCAGTAGCCCTGGCGCTGGGCTTCGATCATGCGTTCGATGGTTTGCGCCAGCGCGTGCGGGTTCTTGGACTCGAACCACTTTTTCAGCCCCAGCTGGTGTTTGTCGCGCACGTACACATCGACCATCTCCTGCCACTGGTCGTCGCGCACGATCTCGCGCGCGGTCGCCGTCCAGCCCCAGAAGTTGTTGGTCGCGTCCAGCACCTGCAGTGTGCCGGCGTAGCCTTCCTTCATCAATCCCTGGATGTAGCCGGGGTGGAACTGGCGCGTGGCCAGCTCTTTGGAGAGGAACTGCGCCGCGCCCTCGACCCGGCCCGCGCCCGCGCCGCGCAGGTTGCTGATGTACAGCCCGGGCGCCTTGCCGTCCAGGTGGCGCACGGCCAGCGCGATGCCGCCCAGGTACTGGAAGGGGTCGTCGGTGGTCAACATGCCGTAGAGGTTGGAGCTGCGCGAGAGCACCGCGCCCTCGGTGCCGCGCAGGTGCTGGGCGTAGAGGTTGATGGCCTGGCCGCCCTGGCCCTGGGCCCCGGCCACGCCGGCGCTGCCCCATTGTTTTTCATCCGGGCCGTAGGCGTATTGCATCTTGGAGAGGTACAGCTCGGCGAGCTTGCGGTCGCCCTCGGCCTTGCCCTTCCAGGTGTCGGTGGCCAGGGTGGCGTCGTCCAGCCCCGTGCCGTAGCTGCCGCTGGCCGAGGCGAAGATGCGCGTCGCACCGGCCAGCTCGGCGGCCTGGGCGTCCGCGCCCTGGGCCATGAGCTGCCGGGCAATGCGCGCGCTGTTGGCGGCGACCGGGTTGTCGGATTCGCCCTGGGCGCGGGACGCCAGCAGCACGGCCTGGGCGAGTTGCTTCATGACGTTGGGGAAATGGTCGCGGTACAGGCCGGTGGCCGAAAGCACCACGTCCACCCGGGGGCGGCCCAGCGCCTGGCGCGGCACGAGCTTGACGCCGGTGACGCGCCCGCCCTCGTCCCACACGGGCTCGGCGCCCAGCAGCCACAGCGCCTGCGCTTCGAGCAGGCCGAAGTGGCGCATGGTCTCGACCGACCAGAGGCTGAAGGTGAGTTTCTTCGGCGGCTGGCCGTGCAGCTTCTGGTGCTCGGCCAGCAGGTTCTCGGCCGCCTGCTTGCCCGCCGCCCAGGCTTGTGGGGTGGGGATGCGCGCGGGGTCGAAGCCGTAGAGGTTGCGGCCCGTGGGGTAGGCGTCGGGGTTTTTGATGGGATCGCCGCCGTAGGAGGTGGGCAGGTACTGGCCGCCGAGCACCGCCAGCAGCCCGGGCAGCTCGCCCTGGGCGCCGATGTCGGCGTACACCCTGGCCGCTTGCTGCAATGCTTTTTGTAGCTGCTCGGGCAGGCTGGACGTGCTCTGACCGTCGATGACATGCTTTTTCAGGAGCTGGTAGGGCGCGGTCTGCGCCAGCTTGTCCCAGGGGCCGACCAGGGCCTCGTCGAGGTCTTCGGCGGGCACGCCGGCCTGGCGCGCAGCGGCTTCCCAGAAGGGATGGCCCAGCGCCAGCAGCACGGTGCCCAGGCGGTGCAGCTCCTCGGGCGCACGGCCCAGGGTGTGCAGGCCCTGGGGCTGGGCGGTCTGCGCCAGCTCGTGCAGGTGGTCGTGCAGGGTCTGCACAAAGGCGGGGAACTCGGCGCGCACGCGCGCTTCGCTCCAGCCCAGGTCGGCGACGATGCGCTCCTTGTGCGCGGCAGCCAGCAGGTCGGCGGCCAGGCGCTCTTTGACTGCGCCCTCGTCCTGCGCCAGCCACTGGTGCAGCAGGTCGTGGATCTGCGTCAGCGCCGCGTGCAGGCCGCCGGGGGCAAACGGCGGCGTCTGGTGGCTGATGATGGTGGCGCGGCCCCGGCGCTTGGCCTGGGTGGCTTCGCCGATGTTGTCGGCAATGTAGGGGTAGACCACGGGGATGTCGCCCAGCGCCAGCAGCGGCGCGTCGTACACCGACAGGCCGCGCTCCTTGCCCGGCAGCCATTCCTGCGTGCCGTGGGTGCCAAAGTGCACCAGCGCGTCGGCCTGCTGGCGCATCCACAGGTAGCTCGCCAGGTAGTGGTGCGGCGGCAGCGCGGTGGTGGAGTGGTAGAGCGCTTTGTCCTTGGCCTGCGCGTCCTGGCTGCCGGGCGGCGCGCCGCTGCGCCCGGGCTGGGGCAGCAAGGTGATGTGGCCGAGCTGCAGGCGTGGGATGACGAAAAAGTCCTCCCCGTTTTGGCGCAGCACCCAGGGGGATTTTTCCGGCGCGCCCCAGGCGCTGGCGATGGCCTGCTGCACAGCCGGCGGCAGGCCCGCAAGCCAGGCGCGGTAGTCCTTCACCGGCAGGCGCGCCGCCAGGCCGTCTTGCAGCAGCTGCGGCAGTTGGCCGGCGCGGTAGCTGGGTGCGAGCAGGCGCTGCAGCACGGTGATGAGGTGGGTCTCGTCCGGCGTCTCGGTCTGGTAGCCGGCGCCGGTCAGGGCGGTGAGGGTGCTTTGCAGGCTGCGCGGCACGTTCATGAAGGAGGCGCTCAAGTTCTTTTCGCCCGCCGGGTAGTTCCAGAACATGACGGCGACTTTTTTCTCAGCGTTGGGCAGGCGCTGCAGGCGCGCCGTGGCCAGGGCTTTGCTCACCACCGCCTGGGCCTGGGCGGCGATGGGCAGGATCTGGTCGTCGCTCTTCCTCGTGGCGGCGGCGATCTGGATGTCGGTCACGCCGGCATATTCGGGCTGGGCGAGGTAGAACGGCACGTCCATGATGCGCATACCCTGCGGGTCTTGTTCCCAGTCGGCCTCTTCGCCGCCCCGGTAGGCCATAGCCTGCAGCACGGGGATGCCCAGCTGCTCGAATTCTTTGCGCCGGTCGTCGCCGGTGAGCATGATTTGCGTCGTGATGAGCACGTCGGCCAGCGGCGGCTGCCCGGCCTCGGGCTGCAGCAATTTGGTGAAGCTGCGCGGGTCCATCATCGGCGTGTAAAACGGCAGCGCCACGGCGCCGCCGGCCTCGATGCGCGCCACCAGGTCGTCGATGAAGGCGGTCTGCATGGAGGCGATG
>JAJTBK010000343.1 GCA_021286965.1 Comamonadaceae bacterium
AACGACCTGCTGTCCAAGAACCGGCGCCTGGAAACACATTTCCAGGCCGTGCTCAAGCACAAGACCCGCGCCATGCGCCAGCTGCTCGACGGCCTGCAGCACGCCGGCGCCATGCAGATCGAGGCGCGCGAGCTCGAACCCACCGCCACCAGCATGGTGGTGGTGCTGACCTACTGGCTGAGCTTCGAGTACGTGCGCGACCCGCGCCGCGCGCTCGAACCCGAGAGCGCCCAGACCGCCCTGCTGCGCGGCGCGCACCACGTGCTCAACCTGCTCATGCCCTACCTCGAAGGCAGCCAGCGCCAGCACCTGCTGAGCCTGGCGAGCGCCTACCAGACCCCGAATCCATAACCACCACCGACGGAGACTGCACACCATGGCCGCCTGGACCACCTTCCCCCAGACCAGCGATTTCCCCTTCACCGCCGCCAGCGTGAAAAAGCACTGGGCGCAGCTGCACGCCGGCGACTGCGAGCCCTGCCCGAGCGACAAAAAAGCCCTGGAAGCCTGGGCACTGTTCCACAGCGGGCAGTTCGAGCAGGCGACCACTGCCGGCCTGGCCGCTGGCGACGCCGGCGTGGTGGTGGCCAACAAGGCGCAGGCGATCTACGCCACCTACCTCGAACCCAAGGAAAAAGTGCGCCTGGAGATGTTCCAGGCCATTGCCGAGCGCGCCCAGGCCCTGACTGCGGCCGAGCCCGGCAACGCCAACGCCTGGTACCAGGTGGCCTACGCCCTGGGCCGCTACAGCCAGGGCATCAGCGTGGCCAAGGCGCTGGCGCAGGGGCTGGGGCAAAAAATCAAGGCCGCACTGGAGCAGACTCTGGCGCTGGCGCCCGACCATGCCGAGGCGCACATCGCCCTCGGCGCCTTCCACGCCGAGGTCATCGACAAGGTGGGCGCGCTCATCGGCGGCATGACCTACGGCGCGAAGAAAGACCTGGGCCTCAAGCACTTCAAGGAGGCGCTGCGCCTGCAGCCCGATTCGGCGATTGCCAAGATCGAGTACGCCAACGCCCTGGTGATGCTCGATGGCGACAAGAAAATGAAAGAAGCCACCGCCCTGTACGAGCAGGCCGCTGCCAGCGTGCCGCAGGATGCGATGGAGTTCCTCGACGTGGAGCTGGCGCGCGCCGAGCTCTCGGACGACTAAGGCGACGACCCGCGCTACGCCGGCACGCCAAAGCGGCGCGCGGCGATTTCCAGCAGGCCGTCAAAAATCAGGTTGTCCACCAGCTCGAACGGCCGCGTCATGCTCGGCGCCATTTTCCAGCCGGCGCCGCCCGTCATCATGCAGGCCGGCTCCTGGCCGCAGTGCTGCGCCAGGTGCTGGAACAGGCGCTCGACGGCGCCGGCGATGGCGTAGGTGCCGCCGCTGGTGAGCGCGTCGCTGGTGTTGGTCGGGAACAGCGTGACCTCGCCCGTGGGCACGTGCAGGCCGGCGGTGCCCGATTCGAGCGCGCGCAGCATGATGCCGTGGCCCGGCAAAATCAGGCCGCCGAGAAAACGCCCGTCGGCATCGATCGCCTCCACCGTCACCGCCGTGCCGACCATGACGACGATCAGCGGCCGGCGCTCGCCGCGCGCCAGCAGGCGGTGGCGTGCGCCGATCATCGCCACCCAGCGGTCCGCGCCCAGGCGCAGCGGGTGGTCGTAGCCGTTGACCAGGCCCGCCTCCTGCAGCGCTGGCACCACCCACTGCGGCACCACGTCCCAGGGCGGCAGCAGTTCGAGCTGCTCCTGCACGCGGCGCTTGACGGTGTCGCCCGCCACCACGCAGCCGAGCATGTGCGCCGGCGCCGGCAGGTGCGCCCAGCTGTCTTCGGCCAGGCGCTCGATGTGCTCCAAAAACTCCACCCCCTGCGCCAGTACGGCAGCGCCGGGGCCGGGCTGCTCGTACAACGCCCATTTCAGGCGGGTGTTGCCCACGTCGATGGCCAGAAAAGTCATAGGGCGCGATTTAAGCACGACTGATCGCTGCGCCTGGAGAAAATCCGTGGCTTTTGATTTTGATCAAAATCAGCTGCTAACGCTTATCCAGCAAGCGTTAGCAGCTATCAAATCAATAGCTCTGTGCGGTGCTCCTGCTGCGGCGTGCTGCGCTGCTCGACGGCGCGGTGCTGCTCCAGCCGCTTCCAGTGCGTGCGCTGCTGGCTGTCGGTGTCGCGCGCAGCGCGCACCAGCTCGCCGGCCACGGCCTCGATGGTGGTGCGCTGCGTCTGCCGGTCGTCGATCTGCGTCACGTCGTAGTTGCCCTCGCCGGGGATCAGCATCCCGCCGTTGCGCGCCTGCATGAGGGTGGCCTTGAGCTGCATGTCCAGCACCTGCTGCACGCGCACGTCGCCAGGGCGGCGCTGCACGACCTCGGTTTTCTGGCTCAGGCGGTAGTCGGTGTGGCTTTTCTCGGTCAGGACGCCGTCGTCATTGAGGCGCGAGGCGTCGCTGCTGAAGCTGGCCTCGAAATCGGCCAGGCCGCTGACCAGCTCCTGCGTGCGCGCCGCCAGGGCCGGCGCCAGGTGCAACGGCGCCGCGCGCGTACCCGGGGCGTTGGCCTGGGCCGACTCCAGCGCCGCGCCGTGCATTTGCGCGAACGCGCTTTTGAACAGCGCCACCGTGGCATCGTCGGCATGGCCGCGCGCGCCCGCCTCGTCCACGGCGCGCAGTTGGCGCGCAATGGCCGCCTGGCGCTGCGCCGGCGCGGCGTTGGCCAGGGTACCGGCGTTGTCCAGGCGCAGGTTGACCTCGCCGTTTTCGGTTTTCAAGGCCAGGCGGTTTTCGCGCTCGCCCAGTTGCAGGCTGAAGCTGCGCTGCGGGCCCTCGCCCGGCGGCACTTTCATCTCCAGGCGCAGGCTGGCGAACTGGCTGCGGTCAAAGCCGAGCACATCCTGCAGCGCCAACTCCGGCCCACCGTCTTGCACCAGCCCCGCCAGGGCCTTGTCCAGGCCCTCGGCCAGGCGCCCCAGGGCCTGGCGTTCGCTGCTGCCCAGCGGGCCTTGGCTGCTCATTTGCACCTGCAGTCCGGAGACGCCATCGGCGCCGCCGCTGCCGAGCGAGCTCATGCGCAGCTCCACACTCTGGCCGGCGCGGGTCTTGAGCTGCAGCGTGACCTCGGCCGCCCCCTCGCGCAGGCCCTGCAGCTGGGCATCGAGCCCTTGGCGGCGATCGACGTTGAACGCCAGGGTCTGGGCATAGTCCTCGCCGGTGCGGGCAAATTGCGTCAAGAGCGCCCCGCCCAGGCCCTTGAAGCGCTGTGCCAGGCTGGCGCCTGCCTGCACGTTGCTCTCGATCTGGCGGCTCAGGCTGTCGTCGCTGCGCGCGGCCCATTCGGTGCTGCGCTGGGGCAGGCTGGGCTTGGGGTACACCACGGACTGCCTGGCGACCGAGAGGCTGACGCGGGTGCCAGCGCTGACACCGACGCCACTGTCCTCGCTGCCCGTTGCCGGCTCGGCCTGCACCAGGGGCTGGCGCAGGGCCGCGCTGGCAACGACAAGGGGACTGCTGAGAACCGGGGTAATGGCGGACATGCCGGGGCTCCTATCGGGAAGAAAAAGAGAGCGACCGGCACAGCAAAGGCGAGGGCGGCAGGCGCTGCCCCCTTATCGGCCAAAAATGCGGCGGCTTGAGCCTGCCGCCCTGTCCTTCAGCCCTGCTGCCAGGGCAGGCCGCGCTGGCGCCAGCCGCCACGCTGGCCACGCTGGCCGTGCTCGTCGAGCCCGCCCTCGAAGCCTTCGAGGATGTTGTACGCCGCCACGCCCAGCTGCGTGGCACGCTCGGCCGCCGCCACGGAGCGCACGCCGCTGCGGCACAGCAGCACGGCCTTCATGCCGGCGGGCACGGCGGCGCGCAGCTGGTCGTCAAACGCGGGGTTGAGCGCCATGCCGGGCCATTGCTTCCAGGCCACGGCCACGGCGCCGGGCACGAAGCCGACCCAGGCGCGCTCGGCGTCGGTGCGCACGTCGATCAGCACGGCGGCGCCCTCTTGCACCCACTGCCAGGCTTGCTCGGGGGTGACATCACCGGCGTAGGCCGGGCTGTGCGGTGTGGTCATGGCAAAAGCTCCAAAAAACAGTCAATCCCAGGGCGGGGCGGGCTGTGCGCGCAGCTGCTGGCGCAGCTGTGCGTAGTCGGGCACCAGGGTGGCGACCGTGCCCCAGAACTGCGGGCTGTGGTCCATCACGCGCAGGTGCGACAGCTCGTGCACCACCACGTAGTCGATCAGCGCCGGGCGGTAATGCAGCAAGCGCCAGTTGAGCATGATGCTGCCGTCGCTGCGTGCGCTGCCCCAGCGCGTGGCGGCGCTCGACAGGCGCAGGCGCCGGTACTGCACACCCAGCTGGGGGGCGAAATGATCGAGCCGGGCGCTGAAATGGCTGCGCGCCTGGCGCATGAACCAGGCCTGGGTGGCGTCGCGGATCTGCGCCGGCTGCGCGTCCTGCGCCAGGCCCAGGAACAGTTGCGCCCCACTCCCGGCGACCTCGGGCTGCAGCTGCTGGCGGCGCTGCTGCGTGGCGTCGAGCTGCAGCGTCAGCGGCACGCCCAGGTAGGGCAGCTGCGCGCCCGCCTGCCAGACGATGCGCGCGTCCTCCTGCAGGCGCTGGCGCTGCTGCATCTCGCCGAGCTTGCGCACGATCCAGTCGGCTTTGTCCTGCAAGGCGGCGTCGATGGTGGCGAGCGTGACCCCGCTGGGCGCGCGCACGGCCAGGCCGTCGGCGCCCACCGTCATGCCAATGCTCTTGCGCCGCGCGCGCTGCAGGCGGTAGGGCACGCGCTGGCCGGCCAGCAGCACCGCGCGCTGGCCCGGCGCCGCGCGCACCGGCGCTGGGGCCGGAGCGCCAGGCGGGGGGCGGTCGAGCCAGTCGAGCACCTGCTGCATCCAGCCGGCCATGTCAGTCGCGGTAGGCCTCGGGGTCGAGGCGGCGCATCTCGGCTTCGATCCAGGTTTGCACTTCGCACATGACCTCGTCGGACTTGCGCCCGGCGGTGGCGATGGGCGCGCCAACAGAGACATCGACCAGGCCCGGCGTCTTGATGAAAGCCTTGCGCGGCCAGCATTTGGCCGAGGTCACGGCCACCGGCACCACGGGCACGCCGGCCTCGATCGCCAGGCGCGCGCCGCTGGCCTGGTACTCGCCAGTGGTGCCGCGCGCCATGCGCGTGCCCTCGGGGAACATGATGACCCAGGTGCCCTGCGCCAGCAGCTCCTTGCCACGCCGGATGACGTGCACGAAGGCGCGCGCGCGCTGGCTGCGGTCGATGTGGATCATGTCCAGGCTGCCAATCGACCAGCCAAAGAACGGAATCTGGAGCAGCTCTTTCTTGAACACGTAGGCCAGCGGGCGCGGCATGATGGCCGGCATCAGGAACGTCTCGAAGGTGGACTGGTGCTTGACCAGCAGCACCACGCCCTGCTGCGGGTCTTGCGGCAGCTGCTCCATGCCGCTGACGCGCACGCGGATACCCAGAATCCAGCGCGCCCCATCGACGCTCAACGCCAGCCAGGCGCGGGCGATGCGGTACAGGCGCGGCCCGCGCAGCCCGCACCAGGAGCAAACCAGGATCGCCAGGGTGTAGGGCACGATGGTGACGCCCATCCAAAGCAGGTGGACGAGGGAGCGTAGCAGGGACATGGATCGGAGTGTTTTTTGTCTCTAGCCCAATAACGACAAGCGCTAGCAGCTATTTTTTTAATAGTAAATACAAACCTTAAACCACGTCTGCTGCGGCAGTTTGCAGCAGCTGGTCGGCAAAGGCTTGCAGGTCGGCGTGCACCTGGGTGCCGGCAGGAATATCACCCGGCAGCGGCTGGCCCGGCACCAGCTGGGCCGACAGGCCGGTGCACACCAGATGCAGCTGCGCACCGACGGCAGCGCCGGCCTGCAGGTGCGCGGGATTGCTGCCGACCACGCGCAGCTCGCGCGGCTCGACGCCGTAGCGCTCGGCAATCTGCAGCAGCAGGCCGGGGGCGGGCTTGCGGCAGCTGCAGGCATCGTCGGGCACGTGGGGACAGTAGAAGATGGCGTCGATGCGCCCGCCCTGGCTGCTGAGCTGGCGCAGCATCTTGGCGTGGATGGCGTTGAGCGAGACGGTGTCGAGCAGCCCGCGCCCCAGGCCCGGCTGGTTGGTGGCCACCACCACATGCCAGCCGGCACGGTTCAGGCGCGCCACGGCCTCCAGGGCGCCGGCCTCGGCCTGCCATTCTTCGGGCCGGGTGATGTACTCCTCGCCCAGTTGGTTGAGGGTACCGTCGCGGTCAAAGATGGCGATTTTCATGGTCGGCGATTATTCAGGAAAGCGGTTGCCAGGCGGTGACGTAACGCCCCTGCCAGCGCCCCAGCGCCCACTGCAGCTGCAGCTGCTGGTGCACCGGCAGCGCGGCGGCGGCCGGGTCGTCGAGCAGCAGCTGCACCAGCGACCCTGGCACGTCTTGCGCATCCTGCCCCGCCAGGCGCAGCACCAGCAGCGTGCCACCCGTGGAGCGCAGCGACGGCGCCTGCACATGGCGGCCGACGATCTCGGCCTGCAGCGGCGCCTGCGGCTGCAGCCCCCGCAAATTGAGCGGCCCCAGGAGCTGCGCCGCCGCCCCCAGCGCGCACACCAGCCACCACGCCGCCAGCAGCCCCCGCCGCACCCAGCGCCCCTGGCCACGGCGCAGCAGCGCGCGCAGCAAGAGGGCCAGCAGCGCCAGCGCCACCAGCGCCCCGGCCAGCGGAGCCACCCAGGCCCAGGGGTCTTGCGTGCCCACAAAGGGCTGCAGGCGCCAGGCGGGCGCGCTCGGGTGGCGCTCGGCCTGCCAATCGAGCACCCAGCGCAGCGCCACCAGCGCCAGCGGCGGCGCCCAGAGCAGCCACAGCAGCTGCGGCGCCGCGCGCGCGCGCTCGGGGGCGGTGGTGGGGGCGGTCATGGCGCTCAGGCGGCCAGGCGTGAGAGGTCGGCGACGCGGTTCATGGCCTGGTGCAGGGTCTTGAGCAGGCCCAGGCGGTTCAGGCGCACGTCGAGCTGTTCGGCATTGACCATGACGTCGTCAAAGAAGGCATCGACCGGCGCGCGCAGCACGGCCAGGGTCTGCAGGCTGGCGGTGAAGTCACCGGCGGCAAACTGCGCGTCGGCCTCGGGCACGAAGCGCTGCAGCTGGACGTACAGGTCCTGCTCAGCCTGCTCCTGCAAGAGCTCGGGGTTGACGTGGGCGTCCACCGCGTCGGCTTTTTTCAGGATGTTGGTCACGCGCTTGTTGGCTGCGGCCAGCGCGGGTGCCTCGGGCAATTGCGCAAAGGCGCGCACCGCCGCCAGCTGCCGGGGCACCAGCGCCAGCTGCTGCGGGCGCAGGGCGAGCACGGCATCGACCTCCTGCGCGCTGTAGCCCTGCTCGCGCAGGCTGCCGGCCAGGCGCTCGTAGATGAAATCCTGCAACGCAGCGCTGGGGTCGGCGATCTTGGCACCAAAGGCGGGTACGGCGGCGTCCAGCAGCGCGCCCAGCCGCAGCGGCAGATCACGCTCGGCCAACATGCGGATCACGCCCAGCGCATGGCGGCGCAGCGCAAACGGGTCGCGGTCGCCCGTGGGCAGGTTGCCGATGCCGAACATGCCGACCAGGGTTTCGAGCTTGTCGGCCAGCGCCACCACCAGGCCGACGTTGTTGCGCGGCAGGCTGTCGCCGGCGAAGCGCGGCTTGTAGTGGTCCTCGATGGCGTGGGCCACGTCGTCGGGCAGGCCGTCGTTGATGGCGTAGTACGCGCCCATGGTGCCCTGCAGCTCGGGGAACTCGCCCACCATGTCGGTCACCAGGTCGGTCTTGGCCAGGAGCGCGGCGTTGTCCACGCAGGTCATCAGATAGTCTTGCACCACCTCGGCGTCCTGCGTACCGTCGATGGCGTGCTGCGCCGCCAGCGCCTCGAACAGCTGCGCACCGATGGCCTGGGCGATGGCGCGCACGCGCGCCACACGCTCGCCCTGGGTGCCCAGTTGGTTGTGGTACACGACCTTGTCGAGTTGCTCGACGCGGCTGACCAGGGTTTTCTTGCGGTCCTGGTCGAAGAAAAACTTGGCGTCGGCCAGGCGCGGGCGCACCACACGCTCGTTGCCCTGGATGACGGCGCTCGCGTCCTGCGGGCAGATGTTGCTCACCACCAGGAACTGGTGCGTCAACTTGCCCTCGGCGTCCAGCAGCGGGAAGTACTTCTGGTTCGCCTTCATGGTCAGGATCAGGCATTCCTGCGGCACGGCCAGGAATTCCTCCTCGAACTGGCACACGAGCACGTTCGGGCGCTCCACCAGGGCCGTCACCTCGTCCAGCAATGCTTCATCTTCGATAGCACGTACCCCGCCCCCCACCTGCGCTGCAGCCTTTGCAAGCTGCTCGGCAATGGCGGCGCGGCGCTCGGCAAAGCTGGCGATCACGGCGCCCTCGTCCTGCAGCTGGCGGGCGTAGCTGTCGGCGTCCTGCAGCTGCACCGGCTGCACGGCGGCCTCAAAACGGTGGCCCTGGGTGCTGCGGCCGGCGGTAAGGCCCAGCGCCTGCACCGGCACCACGCTGCTGCCGTGCAGCGCCACCAGACCGTGCGCCGGGCGCACGAAGTGGACGCTGCTCCAGCCATCCTGCAGCTGGTAGCGCATGACCTTGGGGATGGGCAGCTTGGCCAGGGCCTCGTCCAGCGCTTTTTGCAGGCCCTCGGCCAGGATGGCGCCCTGGGCGGTGCTTTCAAAGTAGAGCACCTCGGCCTTGCCGTCGTGAATGCGCTTCAAGCCCGCCACGGCGGCGGCATCGGCGCCCAGGGCGGCGAGTTTTTTCAAGAGCGCGGGCGTGGCCTGGCCGTCCGCCGCCAGGCCCACGGCCACGGGCATGAGTTTTTGCGACACGGCCTTGTCCGGCGCCTGCGCCAGCACGCCGGTGATGTGCGCAGCCAGACGGCGCGGCGAGGCGTAGGCGGTGCAGACACCATCCCGCGCCGCCAGGCCCTGGGCCACGAGCTGAGCGTGCAGCACGCTGGCAAAGGCGTCGCCCAGCTTTTGCAGGGCTTTGGGGGGCAGTTCTTCAACGAACAGTTCAACGAGCAAATTAGCGGTGGTCATGGGGTTCTCTCCGGCTCAGGCGGCTTTTTTGCTTTGTTGTTCGGCGGCCTTGGCCAGCTCGGCCAGCACCTCATCGGCATGTGCGCGCGGCGCCATGGGGAACCCTAAGCGCGCGCGGCTGTCGAGGTAGCTCTTGCCCACGGCGCGCGCCAGGTTGCGGATGCGGCCGATGTAGGCGGCGCGCTCGGTCACCGAGATGGCGCCGCGCGCGTCCAGCAGGTTGAAGGTGTGCGCGGCCTTCAAGACCTGCTCGTAGGCGGGCAGGGCCAGCTGCTCGGCCATCAAATGCTGGGCCTGCTTTTCATAGGCGCCAAAGGCGGTGAACAAAAAATCGGCGTCGGAATGCTCGAAGTTGTAGGTGGACTGCTCGACCTCGTTCTGGTGATAGACGTCGCCGTAGGTCAAACCATCCGTCCAGGTCAGGTTGTAGACGTTGTCCACGCCCTGCAAATACATGGCCAGGCGCTCCAGGCCGTAGGTGATCTCGCCGGTGGCGGGCTTGCAGTCGATGCCGGCGACCTGCTGGAAGTAGGTGAACTGCGTCACTTCCATGCCGTTCAGCCACACCTCCCAGCCCAGGCCCCAGGCACCGAGCGTCGGGTTCTCCCAGTCGTCCTCGACGAAGCGGATGTCGTTCTTCTTCAGGTCGAAGCCCAGCGCTTCGAGCGAGCCCAGGTACAGCTCCAGGATGTTGGCCGGCGCGGGCTTCAAGACCACCTGGTACTGGTAGTAGTGCTGCAGGCGGTTGGGGTTGTCGCCATAGCGCCCGTCCTTGGGGCGGCGGCTGGGCTGCACGTAGGCGGCCTTCCAAGGCTCGGGGCCGATGGCGCGCAGGAAGGTGGCGGTGTGCGAAGTGCCGGCGCCGACCTCCATGTCGTAGGGCTGCAAGAGCGCACAGCCCTGTTCGGCCCAATAGTTCTGCAGGGTGAGAATGATTTGTTGGAAGGTGAGCATGGCGGCCAATGTTCGGTAGGCGGCGCCCACGGGGGGCGCACGCGAACCGGACATTTTAGGCTGCTTGGCTGGGGCAGCGGTGGCCGCAGGCTAGGCGTGCAGCGCCCGCCCCAGCGCCTTGAGCGCCGCCTCCTGCACCGCCTCGCCCAGCGTCGGGTGGGCGTGGATGGTGTGGGCCACGTCCTCCAGGCGCGCGCCCATCTCGATGGACTGGCCAAAGGCGGCGGCGAGTTCGGCCACGCCCTGCCCCACGGCCTGCCAGCCGAGGATGAGGTGGTCGCCCTCGCGCGCCACCACGCGCACAAAGCCGCCGCTGGCTTCGAGTGTCATGGCGCGGCCATTGGCGGCGAAGGGGAAGGCGGCGTCGATGCAGGCGATGCCGGCGGCGCGCGCCTGGCCGGGCGTTTTACCCACCACCACCACCTCGGGGTCCGTGAAGCACACCGCCGGCATGGCCAGGGGCTCGAAGCGCCGGTTTTGCCCGGCGATCTGCTCAGCCACGCATTCGCCCTGCGCCATGGCGCGGTGCGCCAGCATGGGCTCGCCCGTCACGTCGCCAATGGCCCAGACATTGCGCATGGAGGTTTTGCAGTGCGCGTCGATAGCGATGTGGCGCCCGGCCATGTCCAGCTGCAAACCTTCCAGCCCAAAGCCCGTGGTGCGCGGCCTGCGGCCGACGGCGACGAGCACGCGGTCAGCCGGCAGGGCAAAGTCCTCGGCGCGCGCGTCGATGCGCACGTGTACGCCGTTCTGTGCATCCCAGCCCGCCACGCTGCAGCCCAGGTGCAGCACGACGCCGCTTTTTTGCAGCGCATCGAGCACGGGCTGGGTCAGTTCCTCGTCGTAGCTCGGCAGCACGCGTTGCGCGGCTTCGACCACGGTGACTTCCGCGCCCAGCTTGCGGTAGGCCATGCCGAGTTCGAGCCCGATGTAGCCCGCACCGACGACGACCAGGCGCTTGGGGATGGCGTCGGGCGCGAGCGCGTCGGTGGACGACCAGATCGCGCCGCCAAACGGCATGGACGGCAGCTCCACCGGCGTGGAGCCGGTGGCCAGCAGCAGGTGCTCGCAGTGCACGCGCTGGGTCTGGCCGTCGGCCAGGGTGACGGTGACGGTCTTGCCGTCCTCGATCTGCGCCCAGCCCTTGAGCACCTGCACGCCCGCCTTGCGCAGCAGGCCGCCGACGCCGCCGGTCAAGCGCTGCACGATGCCGTCCTTCCAGCGCACGGTTTGCGCGATGTCGATCTGCGGCTCCTGCACGCGGATGCCGGTTTTGGAGCCGCCCGCCTGCTGGCGGGCGTGCTCGAACTCGTGCGCCGCGTGGATCAGCGCCTTGGACGGAATGCAGCCGATGTTCAGGCACGTGCCGCCCAGGCTCGCGCCTTCGACCAGCACGGTGGGAATGCCCAACTGGCCGGCGCGGATGCCGGCCACGTAGCCGCCGGGGCCGCCGCCGAGGATGAGCAGCTTGGTGGTGATTTCTTTCATGTTCTTGCCTCCCGGTTCAGTCCACAAACAGCAGCGCCGGGGTTTCCAGCAGGGCGCGCACGGCCTGGATGAAGCGCGCTGCGTCCATGCCATCGACCACGCGGTGGTCGAACGAGGACGACAGGTTCATGAGCTGGCGCGCCACCACCTGGCCACCGCGCAGCATGGGGCGCTCGACCATGCGGTTCACGCCGACGATGGCCACCTCGGGGTGGTTGATGACCGGGGTACTGACGATGCCGCCCAGCGCCCCCAGGCTGGTGAGGGTGATGGTCGAGCCCGAGAGCTCCTCGCGCGCCAGCTTGCCGTTCTTGGCGCCCTCGGCCAGGCGGGCGATGCCGGCGGCGCATTGCCACAGGTCCAGGCTTTCGGCGTGGCGCAGCACGGGCACCATCAGGCCGGCGTCGGTCTGCGCGGCAATGCCCAGGTGCACGGCCTCGTAGCGGGTGATTTGCCCCGCGTCGTCGTCGTAGCGGACGTTGATCTGCGGAAAATCGCGCAACGCCACCACCATGGCGCGGGCCAGCAAGGGCAGCAGCGTGAGCTTGCCGCGCTGCGCGCCGTGGATTTTGTTGAGCTGCTGGCGCAAGGCTTCAAGCTCGGTCACGTCCACCTCTTCCACATAGCTGAAATGCGGGATGCGGCGCTTGGCCTCCTGCATTTTTTGCGCAATCTTGCGGCGCAGGCCGATGACGGGGATGTGCTCCTCGCCATGGCGCTCGGCGTACTGCGTGCGGCCCACGCCCTGGGGCTGGCCACCGTGGGCGGCGTAGGCGTCCAGGTCGGCATGGGCGATGCGCCCGGCCGGGCCGCTGCCGTGCACGTAGCGCAGGTCAATGCCCATGTCCTGCGCACGGCGGCGCACGGCGGGCGAGGCCAGGGGGCGTTCGCCCTCTTTGCGCGCGCTGGCCGTGGGGCGCGGGGCGCTGGCCGGGCGCGGCGCAGGGGCCGCAGCAGGCGCAGCAGGCACAGGCGCAGCGGCGGGCACGGGTGCAGCGGCAGAAGCGACCGACTCTTTTGCTACTATATTGATAGCCGGTTGCGCTTGACTGGCGGGCGCTGGAGCCGAATTCTCCTTGAGGTTTCCAGCGCCTTCCACCTCCAGCCGCACCAGCTCAGCGCCCACGGCGATGACCTGGCCGACCTGGCAGCCCAGCGCCAGCACCTTGCCCGTGACGGGCGAGGGCACTTCGACGGTGGCCTTGTCCGTCATCACATCGGCCAGGTGCTGATCTTCGGCAACGCTGTCGCCCACCTGCACGTTCCAGCCCACCAGTTCCACTTCGGCAATGCCCTCGCCAATGTCGGGCACGCGGATCACGTAAATACCCATGGTGTCAGGCCTCCACAGTGCGCTTGAGGGCCTCGGCCACGCGGGCCGGGCCGGGGAAGTAAGCCCATTCCTGGGCGTGCGGGTAGGGGGTGTCCCAGCCGGTCACGCGCTCGATGGGGGCTTCGAGCTGGTAGAAGCAGTGCTCCTGCACCAGCGCCACCAGCTCGGCACCAAAGCCGCTGGTGCGCGTGGCCTCATGCACCACCACGCAGCGGCCCGTCTTGTGCACCGAGGTGACGATGGTTTCCAGGTCCAGCGGCCAGAGGCTGCGCAGGTCGATGATTTCGGCGTCGATACCGGCCTCGCGCGCCGCCGCCTCGGCCACCCAGACCATGGTGCCGTAGGCCAGCACCGTCACGGCCTTGCCGGGGCGAAACACCGCCGCCTTATCGAGCGGCACCTGGTAGTAGCCCTCGGGCACGCGGCCCATGTCGTGCTTGGACCAGGGCACGACGGGTTTGTCGTGGTGGCCGTCGAACGGGCCGTTGTACAGGCGCTTGGGCTCCAGGAAGATGACCGGGGCATCGCATTCCATGGAGGCAATGAGCAGGCCCTTGGCGTCGTAGGGGTTGCTGGGCATCACGGTGCGCAGGCCGCTGACGTGGGTGAACACGGCCTCGGGGCTTTGGCTGTGCGTCTGCCCGCCGTAAATGCCGCCGCCGCAGGGCATACGGATGGTGATGGGGGCGAAGAAATCGCCCGCCGAACGGTGGCGCAGGCGCGCCAGCTCGGAGACGATCTGGTCGTAGGCCGGGTAGACGTAATCGGCAAACTGGATTTCCACCGCCGGGCGCAGGCCGTAGGCGGCCATGCCGATGGCGGTGCCGACGATGCCGGCCTCGGAAATCGGCGCGTCAAAGCAGCGCGTCTTGCCGTACTTGGCCTGCAGCCCTTCGGTGACGCGGAACACGCCGCCAAAGTAGCCCACGTCCTCGCCATAAACGATGACGTTGTCGTCCTTGGCCATCATCACGTCCAGCCCCGAGCGCAGGGCGGCAATCATGCTCATGGGAACCTGGTTGTCCTTGTGTTCTGCCATGGCTTACACCCCCATCTGCTGGCGCTGGCGGCGCAGGTGCTCCGGCAGCTCTTTGTACACATCGTCGAAGATGGTCGCGGCACTGGGCACGCGGCCATCGAGCAGGCTGCCGTAGCTTTCGGCTTCTTTTTGCGCGGCCAGAATTTCGGCCTCCAGCTCTTTGTGCGCCGCTTCGTGCTGCGCCTCGCTCCACTCGCCGATGGCGATCAGGTGCTGTTTCAGGCGCGCTATCGGGTCGCCCAGCGGGAAGCGTTGCCAGTCGTCGGCAGGGCGGTATTTGCTCGGGTCGTCGGACGTGGAATGGGGCCCGGCGCGGTAGGTTTCCCACTCGATCAGCGTCGGGCCGTGGTTGGTTCGCGCGCGCTCGGCCGCCCACTGCGAGGCGGCGTACACGGCCAGGAAGTCGTTGCCATCGACGCGCAGCGAGGCAATGCCCACGCCCACGCCACGCTGGGCAAAGGTCGTGCCCTCGCCCCCGGCAATGGACTGGAAGCTCGAAATCGCCCACTGGTTGTTGACCACGTTGATGATGACCGGCGCGCGGTACACATGGGCAAAGGTGAGCGCGGTGTGAAAGTCGCTCTCCGCCGTGGAGCCGTCGCCAATCCAGGCCGAGGCGATTTTGGTATCGCCCTTGATGGCCGACGCCATGGCCCAGCCCACGGCCTGCGGCACCTGCGTGGCCAGGTTGCCGGAGATGGAGAAGAACCCCGCGCGCTTGTACGAGTACATCACCGGCAGCTGGCGGCCCTTGTTCGGGTCGCGCACGTTGCTCATGAGCTGGCACATCATCTCGACCATGGAGATGTCGTCGCGCGCCAGCAGCAGCCCCTGCTGGCGGTAGGTGGGAAAGCACATGTCGCCGTCCTGCAGCGCCAGCGAGTGCGCCACGGCAATGGCCTCCTCGCCCAGGCACTGCATGTAGAACGAGAGCTTTTTCTGCCGCTGCGCCAGCACCATGCGGGCGTCGAAAAGGCGCGTTTTCATCATCGCCCGCAGGCCCCGGCGCAAGCGCTCGGGGTGGATGGCGGGGGCCCAGGGGCCAACGGCCTTGCCGTCATCATCGAGCACGCGCACCAGGCTGGTGGCCAGGTCGGCGGTGTCGGCGGGGGCGGTATCGGTGGGGGGCTTGCGTACGCTGCCAGCGGGGGAGATGCTGAGGTACGAGAAATCGGTCTTGCAGCCCGGCCTGCCAGTAGGCTCGGGTACGTGCAGCCGCAACGGGGTATGCGGGGTCATCCACGGTCTCCTTGCATCCGATCGTGTCGGACGCGGTGCTAGGAACAGGACAGGACGCGCCAGATCATGGCGCACTGTCCCGGTGCGCCAATGCGCTGCCGTGGATTCTAGAAGCGGGGGCTGCCGCGCCACCCCCGGATTTGCCCCGGGGAAACCCGGGGCGGCAGTGGCCTCAGGCGCCCTGCCAGCGGCGCAGCACCAGGCTGGCGTTGGTGCCGCCAAAGCCAAAGCTGTTGGAGAGTACCTGCGTGAGCTGCGTGTCGCGGGTGTGCGTGACCAGGGGCATGTCGCCCAGGGCCGGGTCGGGCGTCTCCACATTGACCGAGCCGGCGATGAAACCCTTGTTCAGCATGATGAGGCAGTAGATCGCCTCCTGCACGCCGGTGGCGCCGAGCGAGTGGCCGGTGAGCGACTTGGTGCTGGAGAACGGCGGCACGGCGCTGCCGAACACGGCCTGCATGGCGCGCACTTCCTGCATGTCGCCCACGGGCGTGGAGGTGCCGTGGGTGTTGATGTAGTCGATCGGCCCGGCCAGGCCCGCCATGGCCTGCTGCATACAGGCGATGGCGCCGTCGCCCGACGGGGCTACCATGTCCTCGCCGTCGCTGGTGGCGCCAAAGCCGACCACCTCAGCCAGGATGGTGGCGCCGCGTGCCTGGGCGTGCTCCAGGCTTTCGAGCACCACCGCGCCGCCGCCGCCGGCGATGACAAAGCCGTCGCGGTTCGCGTCGTAGGCGCGCGCGGCCTTCTCGGGCGTGGCGTTGTACTTGCTCGACATGGCGCCCATGCCGTCAAACAGCAGGCTCATGCCCCAGGAGAGCTCCTCGCCGCCGCCGGCGAACATCACGTCCTGCATCCCCCAGGCGATCTGCTGCGCCGCCGCGCCAATGCAGTGCGCCGACGTGGAGCAGGCCGAGGTGATGGAGTAGTTGATGCCCTTGACCTTGAAGTTGGTCGCCAGGCAGGCCGACACCGTGCTGCTCATGCAGCGCGTGACCTGGTAGGGGCCGACGCGGCGGATGCCCTTCTCGCGCAGCGTGTCGGCCGCCTCGATCTGGTTGGCCGGCGAGCCGCCGCCCGAGCCCATGATGAGGCCGGTGCGCGGGTGGCTGACCTGTGCGGGCGTGAGGCCCGCCTGCGCGATGGCGTCTTCGAGCGCGATCTGCGCGTAGGCCGCAGCGTCGCCCATGAAGCGCAGCTGCTTCCTGTCGATGCGCGCCTCGACGTCGATCTCGGGCACGCCCGCCACCTGGCTGCGCAGGCCCAATTCGGTGAACTTTTCCACCGCCTTGATGCCGCTCGTGCCGGCGCGCAGCGCGGCCTCTACCGTGGCCAGGTCGTTGCCAATGCAGGAGACGATGCCTGCGCCTGTGATGACGACGCGCCGGGTGTTCATGCTGCTTCCTTGGCTGGGTCGCCCTCGCGCAGGAACAGGCCCACGCGCAAATCGTTGGCGACGTAAATTTCCTTGCCATCGGCCAGCAAGCGGGCATCGCCAATGGCCATGTTCAGCTTGCGCTTGATGACGCGCTTGATGTCGATCTCGTAGGTGACGAGCTTCACGTCGGGCCCGACCTCGCCGGTGAACTTGACCTCGCCGGCGCCAAGAGCGCGGCCCCGGCCCGGCAGGCGCAGCCAGGTGAGGTAAAAGCCAATGAGCTGCCACATGGCGTCCAGCCCCAGGCAGCCGGGCATGACCGGATCGCCCTGGAAGTGGCAGTCGAAGAACCACAGGTCAGGCTTGACGTCGAGCTCAGCCACGATTTTCCCCAGGCCATGCGCGCCGCCTTCGCTGTCGATGTGCGTGATACGGTCGAACATCAGCATCGGCGGCAGGGGCAGGCGCCCGCTGTCGGGGGTGAACAACCGGCCCTCACCCGATGCAATCAATTGTTCGTAGGAAAAAGATTCAGCCATTGTCAGTCGCGCTCCAAAGGGGGGGCACCGCCACCCCGGTTGCCGTAAAAAACTGTCCAAGTGTGCCGCAGGCCGAGCCTGCAGCGCAGCCCCCTATTATCAAAGCAAGTGCAAGCCCCGCCAGGACAAAGCCGCGAGCGGCGCTGGCCTACCGCTGGCGCTGGCGGCGCCAGGCGGCCCACAGCACCAGCGCCAGCGCCAGCGCCCACAGCGGCGCCAGCCCCCAGCGCGCGGCCCAGCGCGCATAGGGCGTCAGGCCGCCCTGGCCCTGTACCTGGCCCTGCAGCACGCCGCGCTGGTGCGCCGGCAGCAGCGCCTGCACCTGGCCCCGGTGGTCGATGAGGGCGGTGGCGCCGGTGTTGGTGGCGCGCAGCATCGGGCGCTCGAATTCGAGCGCCCGCATCTGGCTGATGGCCAGGTGCTGCCAGGTGGCCAGGCTGTCGCCAAACCAGGCGATGTTGCTGAGGTTGACAAAAATCGTCGGCGCCTGCGCCGGGTCGGCAAAGCGCGCCGCCAGCTCCTCGCCAAACAGGTCTTCGTAGCAGATGTTGGGCGCCAGGCGCTGGTCCAGCCAGTCCATCGACGGCTGGCCCAGGCCGCCCCGGCGAAAGTCGCCCAGCGGAATGTTCATGAGCTCGGTAAACCAGCGAAACAGCGGCGGAATGAACTCGCCAAACGGCACCAGGTGGTGCTTGTCGTAGCGGTACGTTTCGAGCTGCTGCGGCGACCAGCCGAGCACCGAGTTGGTGTAGCCCTGGGCGAAGCTGCCCAGCGGGATGCCGACCAGCGCCGCCTGGCGGTGATCCGGGCGCTCGTAGCGCGCCTGCAGCGCCTCCAGGTAACCGGGCGGCAGCTGCTGCGGCAGCATGGGGATCGCCGTCTCCGGCGCCACCACCAGCTGCGCCTCCTGCGCGCGCAGCTGCTGGCCGTACCAGGCCAGGGCCTCGGGCACGCCGCTGCCGGGCTCGAACTTGCGATCCTGGGCGATGTTGCCCTGCAGCAGCGCCACGCTCAGGGGCGCACCCACGGCCTGCGGCTGGGCCAGTACCGCCTGGCGCTGCAGCGCCGCCGCCGCCAACAACGCCCCCGCACACAGCAGCGCGCCCCAGAAAACGGGGCGGTGCAGATCGGCCCAGCGCAGCTGCGCCAGCACCATGGCCAGCAGCGCGGCAACGCCACCAATGCCGTAGACCCCGGCCCAGCGCGCCAGCGCCGCCAGCGGCCCATCGATGTGCGCGTAGCCCCCCGCACCCCAGGGAAAGCCCGTCCAGAGCCAGCCGCGTGCCAACTCGGCCAGCAGCCACAGCGCTGCAAAAACAATAGCTGCCCACGCTTTACCAGCGGGCCTTAGCAGCCAAAAAACCCCTGAAACCAGGGCATAGTACGAGGCCAAAAAACCCGCCAGCGCCAGCACTGCGAGCAGCGCCAGCGGCGCGGCCAGGCCGCCGTATTCGTGCATGGAGATGAACAGCCACCAGAAGGTGCCGGCCAGCCAGGCGGTGGCGAACAGCCCCCCGCGCCCAGCTGCCTGCCAGGCGCTGCGGCTGTCGCACAGCAGCCAGGCGCAGACGCTGAGGGAGGCGATTTGCAGCCACCACAGCGGCGCACCACTGCCCGGCCAGGCCAGGGACAGGGCCTGCAACAGGCCCGCGCCCAGGGGCCAGCACAGGGCCCGCGCCCAGCGCCCGGCAGCCCCGCGCGGCATCAAGCGCTGCCGGCGGGCTCGCCCGAGGCCGGGGTGACCTTGAACCAGCGCACCGCCCCGCCCTTGGTGTGCAGTACGACAAAGCGCAGGCCGGCGAGCTCGACCTGCTCGCCGCGCTTGGGCACGTGGCCGACCTCGTGCGCGATCAGGCCGCCGATGGTGTCAAAGTCCTCCTCCGGGTCGCTGCTGCGGATGGCAACGCCAAAGGCTTCGGCGACGCGCGCCACCGGCGTATCGCCGGAGACGCGGAAGGTGTGGTCGGCCAGGCCGAAAATGTCGCCCTCGTCCTCGGCGATGTCGAACTCGTCCTCGATCTCGCCCACGATCTGCTCGATCACGTCCTCGATGGTCACCAGGCCGGCGACGCGGCCGAACTCGTCGATGACGATCGCCTGGTGGTTGCGCGTGCCGCGAAACTCGCGCAGCAGATCGTTCAGCCCCTTGCTCTCGGGCACGAACACCACCGGACGCAGCAGGGCGCGCAGGCTCAGGGTGGGCGCGCGCTGCAGCTTGAGCAGGTCCTTGGCCATGAGGGTGCCGATGATGTTCTCGCGCTCCTCCTGGTACACCGGGAAGCGCGAATGCGCGGTGCTGATGACCAGGCGCAGGATGTCGTCGAACGGCGCGTCGATGTCGACGCAGTCCATGCGCGGCGCGGCCACCATGACGTCGCCGGCGGTCATGTCGGCCATGCGGATCACGCGTTCGAGCATGACGCGGGCGTCGGCGCCGATGATCTCGTTGTCTTCGGCGTCGGCCAGGGTTTCGATCAGCTCATCCCGGGAGTCGGGGCCGGGATGAATGAATTCGGCCACGCGCTGGAAGAACGAGCGCTTGTCTTCTTTCTCTGGAAGACGCGCAGAAAAGGGCTCAGACACTGCGGCAGGGTGCAGGACATGCAGGTTGTGGAACAAGTCCGCTAGTGTAGTGGTGCGCGCCGGCGCAGGGTGTTTTACTCCGCCGCCTGGTGGCGCCCGTCGCGCACGCTCTGGCGCACCTGCTGCAGCTGGCCGAGCAGATCCCAGAACTGCTTGGCCTGTTTCTTGAGCGAGTAATCCATCTCGGCGAACTGCTGCTCGACCAGTTGCGCCATGCGCGAATCGAGGTTCGCCGGCGGCAGCTGCAGGTGCGCCTCGGACTCCGAGCCGTCGCGCTCGACGGTGGCGCCGGCGTTGCGCGCAATCTTGAGCATGGCAGTGTTCTCCGACAGCGCGTGGATGAACAGCATGTGCACGCCTTCGTTGCGTGCGTGCATCACCGCACGGTCGAACAGGCGGGCGCCGTAGCCCCGGCCGCGTGCCTTCTTCAGCACCGAGACGCCGAATTCGGCGCACTGGTTCGTGCCAGGCTGGTCGGAGTAGGCCACGTGCGCCATCGCCACCAGCTCCAGGCGGCGGTTGAAGATGCCAAAGATCTCATCGCGCACGAAGTTCAGGTTCTGCGCGTAGCGGCGCACCTGCTCGTCGTTGGCGGCGTAGCCAAAGCGCAGGTAACGATCCTGCGGTTCGAGCTGCATCAGGTGGTCTTCGATGCGCTGGCGGTGGTGCTCGCCGAGCGAGCGGATCGGCACCATCACCGGCACCAGGGACTGGTGCTCCTGGTGCGCGCGCAGGCCCGAGAGCGGACGCAGCCAGCTGCGTCCCGCGTTGTAAGAGGCTTCGATCCAGTCTTTGGTAGCGATCATCATGGGCGAACTATAGGGTTTTCCCCTAGAGTTTCCAAACTAAATGCTGCATTGCAACATAACGCGTAAGGGCATTGTCAGAGATCGCTGCGCCGGCCGCAAGCCCCCCTTTCCCGCAACGGGTTTGCACCGATCCCGGCGCCCCGGCACAACACCAAAAATGAGCCGCGCAGAAATGCACGATCGTTCGTTTTTATTCGATACATACAAGGAGACTCCCATGACCGCTTTCCTACGCCGCGCCCTGCGCGGCCTGGCCCTGGCCACGGCCTGCCTGGCGCTGTGGCCCGCCGCCCAGGCCGGCACGTACACGCAGACGCGCTACCCCATCGTGCTGGTGCATGGCCTGTTCGGCTTTGATTCGGTTCTGGGGGTGGATTACTTCTACGGCATTCCGCAGGCGCTGCGCCAGGACGGGGCGCAGGTTTACGTGGCCCAGGTCTCGGCCGCCAACAGCACCGAGGTGCGCGGCGAGCAACTGCTAGCCCAGGTCAAGACCATTCTTGCGCTCACCGGCGCGGCCAAGGTCAACCTCATCGGCCACTCGCATGGCGGCCCGACCACGCGCTACGTCGCCGGTGTCGCGCCCGAGCTGGTGGCCTCGGTGACCTCGGTCGCCGGCGTCAACCGGGGCTCGCGCGTGGCCGACGTGATTCGCGGCGTCGCCCCCACGGGCAGCGTGACGGAGAAAATCGCCGCCGGCGCCGCCAAGGCCCTGGCCGACCTCATCAACTTCACCTCCGGCGGCAAAAACCTGCCGCAGGTGCCCATCGCCGCCCTGGATTCGCTGACCACTGCCGGCGCCACCCGCTTCAACCAGCGCTTTGGCGACGGCGTGCCCAGCAGCGGCTGCGGCGACGGCGCCGAGCTGGTCAACGGCGTGCGCTACTACTCCTGGACTGGCAACAAAACCATCACCAACCTGCTCGACCCGAGCGACCTGTCGCTGGCCCTGACCGGCCTGGTGTTTGGCGAGGCCAACGACGGCCTGGTCTCCGTCTGCTCCTCGCGCCTGGGCAAGACCGTCGGCACCTACGGCCAGAACCACCTCGACGAAGTCAACCAGATGCTGGGCCTGCGCGACTGGTTCGCCGCCGATCCGGTGACCCTGTTCCGCGACCAGGCCCACCGCCTGCAAGCCCAGGGCCTGTGATGTCCCGAGCGCTGTCGTGGCGGCTATGGGCCGCAGTCCTGGCCGGTGCCGGCCTGCTGTGGTGGTGGCTCAGCCCGGCCACACCACCGCTGCCTATCCGGGGGCCGGGAAATAGCCCACAAAATGCCACGCCAGCGGCTCCCAGAGCGCGCCAGCAGCTATCCCTTCAGGAGCAAGAAGCCCATGCCGCGCTGCTGCGCCAGCCCGGCCTGCGCTACGCCCTGGAGGCCTGGCTGCAGGCTGCCGACCCGAGCGCCGACCCGGACACCCTGGCGCAGCGCCTGCAAGCCGTGGCGGCGCAGCATTTCCCGCCGCCGCTCACGGCCCCGGCGCTGGCGCTGATGGGGCGTTACCTCGACTACCGCCGCAGCCAGGGCCAGCTCAAGCCCCCGCCGGATCTGCAAGACCCGGACGCGCTGCGCCTGTCGCTGGCGCAGCTGCGCGGCCTGCAGCTGCAGCACTTTGACGCCGAGGAATACGACGCCTTGTTCGGCGCCCAGCAATCGCTCGACGACTACACCCTGGCGCGCCTGGACATTGCGCGCAACCCGGACCTGAACGCGGCGCAAAAGCAGCACGCCCTGGCCGAGGCCGAAGCCCTGCTGCCACCGCCAGAGCGCGCGGCCCGTGCCCAGGCCCAGGCCGCGCTCGATGCCACGGCGCAAAGCGCCGCCTTCGAGCAGCAGGGCACCGACGATGCCACGCGCCTGGCACAGCGCAGCAGCGCCTACGGCGCCGAGGCCGCGCAGCGCCTGGCGCAGCTCGACCAGCAAGAGCGCAACTGGCAGGCCCGGCTGGCGCAGTACGCCCAAGCCCAAGGCCAGGACAGCGCCAGCCTGCAGCAGCTGCGCACGCAGCTCTTTACGCCGCAGGAGCAACTGCGCCTGGATGCGGCGCTGCAGCTGCACCGCTAAGGACTTGCTCTAAGGTTCCTCCGGATACGCAACGCCGGTGCCGGCGCGCATACTGCGGCGCGCACCCCGCACCACCATTGCCACGGAGACACCATGAACGCCCCCTTGCCACAAGCAAGCGCACCGTCGGCCGCCGCCTGGGACAACCCCATGGGCACGGACGGTTTTGAATTCATCGAATACGCCGCCCCCGACCCGGCCGCCATGGGCCAGGTGTTCGAGCGCATGGGCTTTACCGCCGTCGCGCGCCACCGGCACAAGAACGTGCTGCTGTACCGCCAGGGCGAGATCAACTTCATCCTCAACGCCGAGCCCGATTCGTTCGCGCAGCGCTTTGCGCGCCTGCACGGGCCGAGCGTGTGCGCCATCGCCTTTCGCGTGCACGACGCCAAGGCCGCCTACGAGCGTGCGCTCAACCTCGGCGCCTGGGGCTACGCCGGCCAGGCCGGGCCGGGCGAGCTGAACATCCCGGCCCTCAAGGGCATTGGCGACAGCCTGATCTACCTGGTGGACCGCTGGCGCGGCAAGGGCGGCGCGCAGCCCGGGGACATCGGCAACATCGGCTTTTTCGACGTCGATTTCGTGCCCCTGCCCGGCGTGGGCACCGAGGACATGCTGGCGCCCAAGGGCCACGGCCTGACGTACATCGACCACCTGACGCACAACGTGCACCGGGGCCGCATGACCGAGTGGGCCGAGTTCTACGAACGCCTGTTCAACTTCCGCGAGATCCGCTACTTCGACATCGAAGGCCAGATCACGGGCGTCAAAAGCAAGGCCATGACCAGCCCCTGCGGCAAGATCCGCATCCCCATCAACGAGGAAGGCAAGGAAAAGGCCGGCCAGATCCAGGAGTACCTCGACCGCTACCGGGGCGAGGGCATCCAGCACATTGCCATGGGTTCGGACGACCTGTACGCCAGCGTCGATGGCCTGCGCGCCAGCGGCGTGCACCTGCTGAGCACACCCGACACCTACTACGAACTGATCGAAAAACGCATCCCCGGCCATGGCGAGGACGTGGCCGCGCTGCACGCGCGCCAGATCCTCATCGACGGCAAGAAAGACGCCCTCCTGCTGCAAATCTTCAGCGAAAACCAGCTCGGCCCCATCTTCTTCGAGTTCATTCAGAGAAAGGGCGACGACGGCTTTGGCAATGGCAACTTCAAGGCGCTGTTCGAGAGCATCGAGCTCGACCAGCTGCGCCGGGGCGTGCTGTAAATGGGCCAGGCGCCAGTCACCTACGGCCAGTCGAGCCGCCCACCGCGCGGCGACTACGCGCGC